>JBFEXW010000197.1:0-4443 GCA_041562495.1 Marinobacterium sp.
ACTGCTGATTGCGATGCTGGCGCTCTTTATCCTGCCGCTCTTTGGCGTAAATATCTCAGGCCTGCAGCTTGCATTTTCTGCTGCGGTGGTCGTATTGATGGCCGGCTTCCTTCTGTATGACACAAGCAATATCATCAACGGCACTTACACCAACTACATCATGGCGACAGTTGGCCTCTACCTGAACATCTACAACCTGTTCGTTCACCTGTTGAATCTGGTGGGTGCATTTAGCCGCGACTAACACTCCCGGCCAGATACAAAAAAATCCGATGTCAGTATTTGGCATCGGATTTTTTATTTGTCGCAGTGACACTACTCTCGAAGCGGGAGACCAGCGATCTCCCTTCAGTGCTTAATCATCAAAGATATCAGGCGTGATCGTAACCAGCATCTTGTTCAAATCCAGCAGAATGATCAGCACCCCTTCATGATAGCAAACACCCTGAACATAACGACGGGTTGATTCTTCGCTCAGCACACTGGGTGCCCTCTCCACCTGATTCTGCGGCAGGTTGATAACCTCATCAACGCGGTCAACAACGAGACCAATAACCTCTGAATCATTAAGTTCGACAACGATAACTCTCGTATCTTCATTCGCTTCGACACGCTGCAATGCAAAAAGTGTACGCGTATCGATAACCGTAACCACGTTACCACGAAGATTCAGTATACCCAGAACTGAATGATCTGCGCCCGGTACCGGCGTTATATCACTGTAACGCAGAACCTCTTTAACACGCATCACATCTACGCCGTAACGCTCGTTATCTACACGAAATGTCGCCCACTGATTGTAAACAATCTCCTCTTGCTGAGATTTCCGACGCACCTCATCCTCTTTCCGTTTGTGGAGGTGTTCCATCATCTTTAATTGTTCAGCAGCAGCTTCAATGCTCATAGGTCTTTCTCATTCAGCGAGTGTTATTGTTCGAACTCTATCCGCTTTAGTATAGAGACTCTCAGGTTAAATTTCTTGATTACAAACAATTATCAGGCTTTGGCAGGCCAGCTAACAGCGCGACACGCTTCACCGGGCTCCCCTCCCCTGGAAATAGCTTCATCAGATAGGCGCTTTTGGCCTTATCCGGATCCAGATTCAACCTGATATATTTGATAAATGGCCGCATCGCAGGCGAATGATCAAAGGCTGCATAATACTCCCGGATCAGCCTGATCAACGCCCAATGCTCCTCAGTCAATGCAAGATGGAGCTCCTCAGCGAGATAACTGGCCACCGCTTCATGCCATTGATTAAGGTCCTGCAGATAACCCTCATCATCCAGCGTGATAACTTGCTGATCGATTAATAGTTCCGACATCAAAACCAACTCAGTGTCCGTTGATGACTCACCGTCAGACTAACAAAACCGGCATCATCAACAGGTTCGATCCTGTCCGATTGGATGCCTCTGGCATCTGCATCTGCTGCAAGCTGATAGATCTTATCGCAGTTCAGCCCGGCGAGCATTTCAGCGTAAGCTGCCGTCGCCCAGTAGACACCATCCTCAATCAACAGCAGACTGTCTCTAGGCGAAATCGCATCGCGCATTGAGCCAAAAAGACTCAATGACTGAGGGCCACGATTAAGTGTATGCAAGGTTCGATCAGACATGGAACACCTTATCCTGCTCACTGATCAGTTTCTGTATTTCAGCCGTACTAAGTGACTTTACCGGGAGAATAAGATCTGACGGTTCCAGTCCTCTTTCATTCAGACTGCGCTCTGAGGCATAGAGATTCTCCACGTCATACATCGGCAGAGACTGCAGCATCGCACCATGATTTTTCTGCTGTATAGCAGCAGGGTTCTGACCAGCGACCAGTTGAAAAACAGCATCGTCGAGCAACAATAGCGAGACCTGCTGGTCAAAAAGAGCTCCAGCCAAGGCCAGCTCCAGAGCTTCACGCGCGGCACTACTCCCGTATGGGGCCTGCCGCGAGATAATTAACAACCTGCTCATCGATGTCCCCCAAAGGTGACCACTCTGTCTGAGTCGACACTGGCGGCGATCAGTTGTCCCAAACCTGACAGTTCGGCACTATCAATAAGACTGGAACCGGTTTTCCCATAGCGCCGGGTTTCAGTTTCGTTGACTACCCCGCGCCGGACTGCTGCGGCAATGCAGACAACAGCATCCAACTGATGTTCCGAGATCAACTGCTGCCACTGATCAGGCACGCAGGCTTCATCCTGAGGCGCAAGTGCCAAACGGTTGGCGCTGTGTACACCTTCACTGTAGAAAAAGATACGCATGATCTGATGCCCCGCTGCCAGGGCAGCACGGGTGAACCTCAGGGCCGTTTCACTTCCCTGACTTGCGAGCGGGTCAGCCTGTACGACGATTGTGAATTTCATCTCTAATCCAATAGCTATTGGAGCTATTCTAACAAACCTGAGTTATCAGGCGGTAAAAGATCGAGCAGATACAGGAGCACAAATCAGGTAACAGCAACGCAGACACCCAATTTCGTTTTCAGCAGATGATCAAAGTACGCGATTGGTGCTCAGATACTTACCATCTTCCAGACCTGTACCCCCATCTGCACAGAGGGTTAGGATCTATTCATTATTCTGCGAATGGGTTCGATGTAATTAGGAAGATATTAGGCGTTAAAGCCGCATTAAACAGCTTTTTTGAACAGGCAGTGAAAGTTTTCTGCGGTGCGTTCGGCCACCTCTTCGACCGATACGCCCCTGATCTCAGCGATACACTTGGCCACTTCAGCGACGTAGCCAGGCTGATTAGGCTTACCGCGATAGGGGATAGGCGCAAGATAGGGTGAATCGGTTTCAATCAGCATCTTGTCAAAGGGAACGTTCTTTACCACCTCGCGCAGATCCGCCGCATTCTTAAATGTGATGATTCCGGAGAAGGAGATCATAAAGCCCATCTCCATTGCAGAATTAGCCATCTCCTGAGTCTCGGTAAAGCAGTGCATCACACCCGCTGATTTGGGGTCAGCATGCTCTGCCATCACCCTAAGTGTATCCTCACGCGCATCACGCGTATGGATTATCACCGGCAGATCAAGCTCCGCTCCCAATTTAAGATGATTTGCGAAACTCTCGATCTGCGCCTCACGCGTATCGGTCGCATAGTAGTAATCGAGGCCAGACTCACCGAGAGCAACAACTCTGGAGTTGTCATTGATCGCCTGACGCATCGCTAATTCGTTCCAGGGACTCTCCGTCACATGACAGGGATGGATACCAACCGATGCATAAACATCCGACTGTCCCGCAATCGCTTTAATCATCTCCGGATACAGATTCATATCGATTCCGACACAGAGCATCTTATGGACGCCGCGCTGGCGGGCATCATCCAGCACATTGGTTAGGGAGTCCTGATGTTTGGAAAGATCAAGACGATCAAGGTGACAATGGGAATCGATAAACATAATAAGAACTTAGATCTTTTGTAAAAACGTCAGAGCGTATGGGTGCGACGTCCGGAAGCCAGAGCGCCCGCCAAATAGGTTTCAATCTTGCTGACCAGTGCAGCGTCATCGCTTGAAAGCTGAATTCCAATACCAGGGGTTTTACCACCCTGAGCGCCTTTCGGCGTGACCCAGACCACTTTACCGGCAACCGGAATTTTATCCGGCTCCTCCATCAGTGTCAGCAGCATGAATACCTCCTCCCCTAACTGGTAGGAGCGCTGCGTTGGTATAAACAGACCACCGCTGTTGATGAACGGCATATAAGCGCGATAAAGCTCCTCTTTGGAGCTTACTGTCAGCGAAAGAATCCCATGACTAATTCTCGGCATCATTGCCATGATTTACTCCGCTACCGTCAACCCTTTCCATCCCATAAACAGCTTTTCTAACATCAGTTGCTTATTAGGATTCTGATGTTTCAACAGGCCTTTACGTTCAGCCACCAACTGATCCATGATCTCAAAAAGAGAACTTGTTTTGGCTTTACTGGCCAGCACACCCGCCAACTTACGCATATCGGCATTAACCTTGGGTGCTTCAGCGCCTGCGACCTGCATATGCACAATATCATTCAACAGTGATATCCACCAGTTAAGAATTAACTCCAGATCTTCGTTATACAGAGATTCAGCCAGGCTCAGTGGCGTTTCCCTCTGCCTTAGCAGATCAGCCAGTCCGGAGAGGAAACGAGCCCGCAACTCCAGAACGCCTTTCTCTTTCCACTCACGAGCCAGTACCGGTGCGCCCTGCGCAACGCTCATTACGCCCTGAGCTTCCTTCTCCTCAATATCCAGCTCACTCATCAGCCAGGAAAGCGCCTGCTGCCGTTCTGGCAGTTGAAACTCCAAACGCTGGCATCGGCTTCGAATGGTTGGCATTACCTGTCCCAACTGATCTACCACCAGCACGATCAGGGTATTTTCGCCAGGCTCTTCAAGTGTCTTAAGCAACGCATTGGCAGCTGAGACGTTCATCTCCTCTGCGGGATAGATC
>JBFEXW010000198.1:0-4424 GCA_041562495.1 Marinobacterium sp.
ACAGGTATTGAAGTGTTACGATGAATCACCTTCTCAACCAGACCACCCATGGTTTCCAGTCCCAGAGAGAGTGGCAATACATCAAGCAACAGAAGATCTGAATCAGGCTTATTACCTGCCAGAATATCCGCCTGCAGAGCTGCACCAACAGCCACAACCCGGTCGGGATCGATATCACAATGAGGCTCACGTCGGAAAAACTCACGCACCTTGTCGATAACAAGCGGCACCCGTGTCGAGCCACCCACCATCACAACATCCTGAATCTCATCCACCTGAACGCCGGCATCACGCAGCGCGCGCTTGGAAGCCCGAAGCGTTTTTGACACCAGTGAGTCAATCAGTTCGTTAAACTGGGCACGGGTCACAACGCCGCGTTGCTGCTGACCTGGCAGCTGATATTCAACCTGCTCGTGATCTGTCAGCTTCTCTTTTAAGTCCCGCGCCAACATCATCAATGCACGAGCAGAACCTGCATCATTCTTAGTATCCTGACCCGATTGTGCGAGTAGCCATACAGCCAGCAGATGGTCAAAATCATCTCCACCGAGCGCTGAATCTCCACCGGTCGCCAGAACTTCAAATACGCCCTGACTTAAACGCAGAACAGAGACATCAAAGGTTCCGCCACCGAGATCATAAACGACGACGACCCCTTTATCCTGCTGATCAAGTCCATAGGCAACAGCCGCAGCTGTAGGCTCATTAAGCAATCGCAGAACATTCAGCCCGGCAACCTGAGCTGCATCCTTAGTCGCCTGCCTCTGAGCATCATCGAAGTAAGCAGGCACCGTAATAACAGCCCCTTCAAGCTCACCACCGAGCGTCGCCTCAGAACGCACAACCAGAGTACGCAGAATGTCTGCTGAGACCTGAACCGGACTTAATTCACCAGCGACGGTCTTCAGATAGGGCATACCCTCTTCTGCACGAACAAACTCATAAGGTAACTCTTCGCCGATTTTTAACGCATCACCAGCGGAGCGTCCCATCAGACGCTTAATCGAATGAATAGTGTTGTAGGGATCAGATGAGCTGTAAGCGATTGCCGGCTTACCGACAAGTATCTGACCATCAGCAGAGTAATGAACAACCGAGGGCAGAATACTTTCACCCTGTGCATCCACCAGCGTTTCAGCAACACCATTTCGTACGCTGGCAACCAGGGAGTTTGTTGTTCCGAGATCTATACCTACCGCCAGCTTCCGCTGATGAGGCTCCATGCTTTGCCCGGGCTCCGCAATCTGTAGCAGTGCCATTATAATTAAAACTCCTCGTCCAGATACTCCTCCGCCAACACAACCTCGGCCTGCAGCTTCACCAAAAATTGGAGCTTACGCACCGACTCTTCAGCGAGTTCAAGCTGATCCGAATCGAGTGCCACCTGAAAAGCTTCGAGCTCACTACCAACAAGGCTACGAGCTTCAGATTCCAGATTTTCCAGCACTCCGAAGGGATCTTCTGCATCCCGAGCTTCAGCCAGCGCTTCCCGCATCTCCATCTGCTGCATCAGAAACATAGGAGGTAACTGCTTGCGTGCTTCTTCTGAAGTCTCGACTCCCCGAAGAGAAAGCAGATACTGAGCTCGCTTAACAGGAGACTTAAGCACCTGAAAGGCTTCATTTATGAAGGTAGCCGCGTGTACAGCAGCTAACTGAGATTGGTTGTCTTTATGAGCGGCGCGATCAGGGTGATACTCACTCTGAAGCGCGCGAAATTTTTGTTCCAGTATACTGAGATCTATATCAAATACCGGTTCTAAACCGAACAGGTTAAAGTAGTTGGAAGGAAGTTCCACCCACGCCTCCGAGTAAATCAGCCGGTAATCACTTAAACGTTAAAGCTTTCACCGCAGCCACATTCGCTGCGCACATTAGGGTTATTAAACTGGAACCCTTCGTTCAATCCCTCTTTAACGAAATCGAGCTCAGTGCCATCCAGATAAACCAGACTCTTGGGATCGATCACAACTTTAACCTTACCAAACTCAAACACCTGATCCTCTTCGTTCAGATCGTCAACATATTCCAGCACATAAGCCATTCCCGAGCAGCCCGATGTACGGACACCCAGACGAATACCCAGACCCTGTCCACGTTTATCAAGGTACTTAGCCACATGGTTTACTGCGGCATCGGTCATTGCAATACTCATATCCACCTTTCCGGTTTACACCAGACTAAGCAAGAATTACTTAGCCTGTTTATTACGGTAATCTTCAATGGCTGCTTTGATAGCGTCTTCCGCCAGCACAGAACAGTGAATCTTCACAGGCGGCAATGCCAGCTCTTCTGCGATTGCGGCATTTTTCAGCTCAGCCGCCTGATCGAGTGTCATCCCTTTCACCCACTCAGTAACCAGCGAGCTGGAAGCGATAGCAGAACCACAACCGTAAGTTTTAAACTTCGCATCTTCAATAACACCTTCATCACTTACCTTGATCTGAAGGCGCATCACATCACCACAGGCGGGCGCACCCACCATACCAGTACCAACATGCGGATCACTGGCTTCCATTTTTCCAACGTTACGAGGATTCTCGTAATGATCAATTACTTTATCACTATATGCCATGATGCTATCCCCTATATCCTTAGATTAATGATGAACCCAGTCAACCTTGCTCAGATCAACGCCATCTTTATACATATCCCATAATGGCGAGAGCTCACGAAGCTTCTCTACAGCTGTACGCGCCTGCTCTGCAGCGTAATCCACCTCTTCCTCGGTAGTAAAACGCCCGAAAGAGAAACGGATCGAGCTGTGCGCCAGTTCGTCATTCAGACCCAGTGCACGCAACACATATGAGGGTTCAAGACTCGCAGATGTACAAGCCGACCCCGAAGAGACTGCGAGATCTTTCAACGACATTAGCAAAGACTCGCCCTCAACGAATGCGAAGCTAACATTAAGATTGCCCGGATAACGCTCATCAAGACTGCCGTTTACGTAGACCTCTTCCATATCCTTGACATGGCCCAGGAATCTATCTCGCAAACCTTTAAGGCGCTGATATTCATCCGACATCTCCTCCTGTGCTATACGACAGGCCTCACCCATACCCACGATCTGATGAGTTGGCAATGTACCAGAACGCATACCGCGCTCATGCCCACCACCGTGAATCTGAGCCTCAATACGAACACGCGGCTTACGACGCACATAAAGCGCACCTATACCCTTAGGTCCATAAATCTTATGAGCACAAAGAGACAGCAGATCAACTTTCATAGCCTGCATATCGAGCGGTATTTTTCCCGCACTCTGCGCTGCGTCAACATGCAACAGAACACCATGTTTACGCGTAAGCTCACCGATCGCCGCAATATCAGTAATAGTGCCGATCTCGTTATTAACATGCATCAAAGAGACCAGAATGGTGTCTTCACGTAGTGCATCTGCAACCATCGGAGGGGTAATCAGACCATCAGCACCTGGAGTCAGGTAGGTCACTTCAAAGCCTTCACGCTCCAGCTGGCGACAGGTATCCAGAACAGCTTTATGCTCGATTTTCGAGGTAATAATGTGCTTACCCTTCTTATGATAGAAGTGCGCTACACCTTTGATCGCCAGGTTATCAGATTCTGTAGCACCAGAGGTCCAGACAATCTCACGAGGATCTGCACCAATCAGATCTGCCACCTGACGACGAGCTGTTTCAACAGCCTCTTCGGCCTTCCAGCCAAACAGGTGTGAGCGTGACGCCGGGTTACCAAAATTACCCTCCAGCGTCAGACACCCAACCATCTTTTCTGCAACACGCGGATCAACTGGCGTCGTTGCTGAATAGTCCAGATAAATCGGCAATTTCATAGATATCTCCAATTCCTTATTATTCGAGTTACACAGGCGTTCTACCGGGCCAGGATCAGATCCTCACCGGCTCTCATATCCTGACGCTGAGCAACACGTTGAACATCTTGACGCGCAACCAAGTCCTGCAGACTGATTCCGCTCAGAAAATCGTGAATCTGATCACTAAGATCCATCCATAAATGGTGCGTCAGACAGGTTTCACCAGACTGACAGTTACCCTTGTTTCGACAACCAGTCGCATCAACGCTTTCATTAACAGCATCAACAACTTCTGCGACGTTAATCATCTGTCCTTCGCGCTTCAACTGATAACCGCCACCCGGGCCTCTTACACTTTTCACCAACCCCTGACGGCGCAGTTTAGCGAACAACTGCTCAAGATAGGAGAGCGAAATTCCCTGACGCTCAGAGATATCTGCCAGACTGATCGGTCCATTGCCATCATGCAACGCCAGATCCAGCATCGCTGTCACTGCGTAACGTCCCTTTGTTGTCAAACGCATCCGTAAACACCCCAATAACCCTACTTGCCGGGAAAATTATCCTATTCCCTACATATTTGGTCAACTATTTTTCCGACTAAAATAGTAGGTTTTTATCAAGCTACC
>JBFEXW010000199.1:0-4411 GCA_041562495.1 Marinobacterium sp.
CAACTCAGCTACTTGAAGCTGGCCGTGATATAAGAACCGTACAGGAATTGCTTGGTCACAGCGATGTTCGAACAACTCAGATATATACCCATGTTATCGGGCAACACTTCGCCGGGACTCGTAGTCCTCTTGATGAACTTTAAACCTGAACTACAAACGCTACTCACTGCCATCCCTCTGAGTATAGAATGTCTGGTAAGTAGCGACCTGTTGTTTGAGTAGCCCAATGATACCGAAAAATTAGAGTCCGCTTTACCGATACATCAGAACTGGCTTAAAGACCGCTTTGGGTCGATAACAGATGTTTCTGCTCTGAGCGATGAACGTCTGCAATGTGCGCAAGCCTGACTCAGAAGTGATCGTGCACTCAGATCAGGGGAACCAGTATACGAGCCACGAGTGGAACGACTTTCTTAACGTACATGGGTTACTGGGCAGTATGAGCCGAAGAGGTAACTGCCATGACCATGCTGTGGCTGAAAGCTTTTTCCAGCTTCTGAAACGGGAGCGGATCAAGAAAAAGATCTACGCAACCCGAGAAGATGCGCGGCGGGATATTTTTAACTACATTGAAATCTCCTATAACTCTGTACGCCGTCATACGGCGAACGATTTATTGTCGCCCGTGGAATTCGAGTGACGGACTAGTATGCGATAGAAAAGTATTTATTGAACTAATAGCGATTCATACCGCTCATAAGTTGATAGTCGCATCGTCAGTCTTAAGTACTGAATCACCAACCTGCCAGTTGCTATGCATATGGGTCGTACCCTGACCACCCACACGATTCTAACGTTCAGCTCAATTTCACCGCTTTGTGAGGGCGCGTTAGCGATCGAAAAAGCACGTTCACCGATCTCATCACTGATATGCAACCAGCCTATTGATCTGGTTAAACGCGGGGTTTATATAGCCTTACGTGTGGGTGATCTGAAAATGAACGACGGGATCGTTCGACAGTTAGCACGATTACTACAACAATGACCGAACTCATCAGGGCAAAATGTGCTGTGGCAGAACGCCAATGGAAACATTGCTTGATGGTAAACAGATCTGGCTGGAAAAGAATCTGAGCCAGATCTAATCTGACAAGGCATCCAGAAAAACTGGTAACAGTCAGATTAGGTCTAAACCACCACACTTAAACACAGCATCTATTACCCTACTCAGACAAAAGTCCTTCGCGAGTGACGTAGTCCAGTGTGTCCTGCAAACCTTTGCTGAATTTTTCTATCAGCTCGTCAACCTGCTCTTCGACAATGATTAAAGGTGGGCAGAACGCCAGTGACGAACCGGCAACAGCGCGTGTAATCATGCCGTGGTTCTGGCAGGCCTGCTGTGCGAAGACACCTATCGCGCCATCCTTAAACGCTTTGCCGCTGGCTTTGTTTGCAACGAACTCAACCGCCGCAATCAATCCTTTACCACGGATCTCTCCCACCAGAGGATGATCTTCGAATTCACGCAGGCGCTTCTGCAGATAATCACCCATCTTCGCGGCATGGCCAAAGATGTCATCGCGCTCGTAAATCTCCAGAGTTTTCAAAGCTACTGCCGCTGCAACCGGGTGCCCTGAATAGGTGTACCCGTGGCCGAACACACCCACTTTTGCGCTCGGCTCCACCATAGCATCGTACATATCACCGCGAATCACTGAAGCACTTATCGGCATATAGGCCGACGAAAGTTGCTTGGCCAGCGTCATCATGTCCGGCTTCTCGATATTCATCGTGCGCGTACCGAAATCGTTGCCCGTACGCCCGAAACCGGTGATCACTTCATCAGCCCAGAACAGGATGCCGTACTTATTCAGAATCGTCTGGACTTTTTCGTAATACCCTTTAGGTGGAACAATTACACCGCTGGCTCCAGTGATCGGCTCGGCAATAAACGCTGCGATCGTATCGGCACCCTCGTGAAGAATCAGTTGCTCAAGATTGTTGGTGATACGATCGACAAACTGCTCTTCTGTTTCACCGGGCAGCGCACCACGGTAATAATGCGGCGCATCGGTACGCAAAATCCCCAAGGCGTCAAAGGGAAGATCGAAGTAGGTGTGATTCGGCACCAGACCTGTCAGAGAAGCTGACGCGACAGTTACACCATGGTAGGAGCGCTCGCGAGCAATAATCTTGTACTTTTGCGGTTTGCCGATAGCGTTGAAATAGTACCGCAGCATCTTGATATGGCTATCGTTAGCATCGCTTCCCGAATTGCCGAAAAACACCTTAGCGTTTTCGACGGGTACCATTGAGTTCAGTTTGTCAGCCAGATCTATACCCACCTGATGGGTTTTGCCACCAAACATATGGGAAAAACTGAGCTTACCCATCTGAGCATTAACAGTTTCGATCAATTCACGGTTGTTGTACCCCAGCGAGGTACACCATAAACCTGCCAACCCCTCAATATACTGTTTACCCGTATTGTCATAGACATACACACCCTCACCACGCTCCAGCATCAGGGTTTCGGTTGCTTGCAAATTGGTTGTTGGATAAATAATGTCACTCATGTTCGTACTCCTATGCCTTAAAGGCCACCAATACAGATATATTCAGTTTCCAGATAATCATCCAAACCGTATATAGAGCCTTCACACCCCTGCCCGGTTTCTTATTACTACCGTTCTCAACGCCGATCAAAATCGGGGCTCGCTGGGATGAATTGAGTCGCCTATTGGCCAATAGTCCTATCCCTTCAGCAGCATTTCTGACTGTTTATAACCGGTTCACCCAACCTCTGATAGAGCGGCAAACTGACACAGAAAGGCCGAATTCCGTGCCAGACTGGAAACCTCTGGCGGAACTTTTGTTGAGGCTGAAGGCGTGGATCTGGAGGGAAGCTGGCCCGCGGAACCCAATTTTTTGATATTGGGAATAGCGCGTGAGCGCACTTTTGCCCAGTCGCACTGACAGTTCCAATTCAAAAGGCCTACAATTCTGCAGGCCTTGTTACCTAAAGCACTATTAATCGTGGCACATCATGATATGACGTGGAACGGTGTAATCTTCCAGCGAATAGACCGACAAGTCTTTGCCGTATCCTGACATCTTCATACCTCCATGCGGCATTTCAGTTGTCAGCATAAAGTGGGTATTAATCCAGGTCGCACCGTACTGAAGTTTGCGAGCAACTTTGTTAGCTTTACCCAGATCGCGTGTCCAGACTGAAGAAGCGAGACCATAGTCAGAGTCATTCGCCCACTCAATGACCTGCTCTGTTTCACTAAATTTTGTGACTGAAACGACGGGACCAAAGACCTCTCGGCGGACAATCTCATCGGTATGGCGTGCACCGGCGATAACCGTTGGCTGATAGAAGAAGCCTGGGCCGTTGATAATTTTACCGCCGGTCACCGCTTCCATGTGACCACTGGCCAAAGCGCGCTCTACGAAACTGGCTACACGACTCCGCTGACGATCGGTAATCAATGGCCCCATCTCTACGCCCTCTTCATCCTGCGAGCCGACCTTGATCGAGCCGACGGCGGCTGCAAGTTTTTGCACAAATTCATCATGAATTTTGGCGTGTACGTAAATACGACAGGCAGCCGTACAGTCTTGCCCAGCATTATAGAAACCAAAGGTTTTAATGCCCTCCACCGCTTTATCGATATTAGCATCATCAAAAATAATCACCGGCGCTTTGCCACCCAATTCCAGGTGAGTACGTTTCATGGTACGTGCAGAGGTCTGTAAGATTTTTTGACCCGTGGCAATGTCGCCCGTCAGTGAAACCATCCGAACTGCCGGGTGGTCAACTATCGGCTGGCCAACGCTTTCGCCGCGACCACATACAACGCTCACTACACCTTTGGGGAACACCTCAACCAGAATTTCAGCCAATCTCAGTGTACTCAGTGGCGTTTGCTCTGAAGGCTTCAATACAACGGTGTTCCCGGCCGCTAATGCAGGAGCCAACTTCCAGGCAGCCATCATCAATGGATAGTTCCAAGGCGCAATAGAACCGACCACACCAACAGGATCACGACGGATCATGCTGGTGAAGCCTTCTAGATACTCACCGCCAATGGGTGCCTGCAGGCAACGAATTGCTCCTGCATAAAACCGAAAACAGTCAGCAATTGCGGGGATTTCATCGGCTAAAACCCCTTCATAAGGCTTGCCACAATTGTTCGATTCAATCCGAGCGAAGGTCTCAGCCTCTTTTTCAACGGCATCAGCGACCGCCAACAACATGCCAGATCGGTCCGCCGGTGTCCTGTCACGCCAGCTTTCGAATGCACGCTGAGCAGCCGAAACCGCTTGATTCACCTGTTCCAGACTGGCTTCGGGTACTTCAGCAATGACCTCGCCCGTCGCTGGATTTAGAATCTTCTCAGCCGAACCCTCGCCGGTTACAAACTGACCGTTGATCATCAATTGGGTGGTGTAGTTCATCTTATTC
>JBFEXW010000200.1:0-4404 GCA_041562495.1 Marinobacterium sp.
CAGAGAATTATGGTGTAGTGCAATGGTGACAGTATTACCGCCATCGCTATATCCAGGGCTTTGATTATGAAGTATTCGCCAAGACCCGCGCTCATTGCCAGAAAAATGATCAGCATTATGTCATGGGGCTCTGTTGGTGTTTTCCAGTACCAGGGTAACAACAAGCTCAAACCGAGCAGGGAGATGGTGCCGCCGTAGGCGATCGTTGTCGCGCTGCTATCGGAACCCGCAATAATGCGTGAGAGAATTTGACGAAGCGCAAATGATACCGAAGCAAGAAATACTAATATTACCGCGGGCTGAAATACGCCGGTTCCCGGGCGGATAATAATCATCGTACCGATAAACGCAGCGATTATCCCGATAAGCTGTTTTGTTGTGAGTTTTTCGTTTAAGAAAATGGCGCCTAAAATCACAACAATAAATGGTGCACCGAAAGTCACTGCAAAGGCGTCTGCAAGTTCCAGTTCTCCAATGGCGGAGATAAAAAGGATAGGGGAGGCGCCCGTGGCCAGACCTCGTATGACCTGTATTCGCAGATGGGATGTGCGGTAGATAGAGATGCCGCGACGACCTATCAAATAGAGCACAACCACAAAAAGACCACACTGTCGGAACCAGGCGAGCTGAGTGGGCTCGAAGCTTCCGGTGAGTAATTTAGCGGTGGCATCGGTAATCGAAAAGCAGAAGAAGCCTAGTAGCATGAGGGCAATTGCCCACTTGGTATTATTCTGAGGAGCGGGTTCTAATAAGCTCACTCAACGTTCCTCAGATTAACTTGGAAGACTTCGTTTCCTGGCGATTTGATTTAGCCGCGACCGATAAATGGCATGTTGGTGGCCATAACGGTCATGAACTGGACGTTTGCATCCAGCGGTAGCTCTGCCATATGCAACACTGAGCTCGCTACATGTTTAACATCCATAACCGGTTCAATCTCGATTCTACCATCGGCCTGAGGCATGCCTGTCGTCATCGACTGCGCCATATTGGTCAGCGCGTTTCCGATGTCGATCTGCCCGCAGGCGATTGAATAGGGTCGACCATCGAGGCTGATCGATCGGGTTAGACCTGTGATCGCGTGCTTTGACGTAGTGTAAGGTGAAGAACCCCAGCGTGGAACGTGAGCAGAGATAGAGCCGTTGTTGATTATACGGCCGCCCTGCGGATCCTGTGCGCGCATAACCGCAAAGGCTTTGCGAGCACAGATAAATGAACCCGTGACGTTGATATCAATCAGGTTACGCCACTCATTGACGTCGATCTCATCAATGGTACTACCGAGCAGTGCAACGCCAGCATTGTTAAACAGAGCATCAACGTGTCCCCAGGTGGCTAAGGCCTTATCAAATGCTTGATCAACATCCTGTTCGTCGGTGATATCACAGGGCATTACCAGTGCGTCGCTGTAACCCTCTGCAGTTTCTTTCAGTACGTCCTCGCGGCGTCCGACGAGACCGACCCTCCACCCTGCTTCCAGAAATGCCTGTGCTGTTGCGCGCCCGATACCGGAGCCAGCACCGGTGACTATGATAGTTTTCGTCATAAATTACTCTCTTAGTAACCTGAGTTGCCGACTGATCTCATCAGTGATTATCTCGTGATAGTGTGCGCCTGATCTTCTGATAAGCCGTTGCGAGCTCCAGGCAGCCGCCATTCGCCAACTGACCTACGTGGGTACGATAGATCTCTTCCCACGGAGTGTGATGGATAAGGCGAGGTGGATTCCATGCATCGATGCGTGCCTGCCACTCTTCAGGATCAACCAGCGCATTGAGGGTCGAATTATTTAGATCCAGACGGACTTTGTCACCCGTTTTCAGGTGTGCCAGTCCACCACCGACAACACTCTCTGGGCTTGCATTCAGAATGGATGGGCTTTCAGACGTGCCCGACTGACGGCCATCGCCCACTGTTGGAAGGTGGTTGATACCCTGCTTAATCATCTCATCAGGTGGTTGCATGTTCACCACCTCGGCAGAACCGGGATAGCCTACACAGCCAACGCCGCGAATAAAGAGTATGCTGTGTGCATCGATGTTAAGGCTCTTATCGTTGATGCGGTCGTGATAATCCTCCGGACCTTCAAAGACAACCGCTTTCGCCTCAAACACACCCTCATTGCCAGGTTCAGAGAGGAAGCGTTCTTGGAAATCTTTAGAGATAACGCTGGTTTTCATCAGTGCAGAATCGAACAGATTACCCGATAGCACTTTGAAACCCGCGTTCTTGCGAAGTGGCTTATCATAGGTGGTGATGACCGCGTGATCGTCGCTCTGTTTACCTTCCAGGTTTTCCTGCATGGTCTTGCCGGATGCGGTCATGACTGATTCGTGAATACGACCCGCTTTGTGTAGCTCCGCCATCACTGCAGGTACACCGCCTGCTCTGAAGAAACTTTCACCGAGGTATTCACCCGCAGGTTGCATATTCACCATTAGCGGAACATCAAAGCCGATTGTTTCCCAGTCTTTAACGTTCAGCTCTACACCTATATGGCGTGCAACGGCCTGTAGATGTGGTGGCGCATTGGTAGAGCCACCAATCGCAGCATTTACGACGATCGCGTTTTCAAACGCTTCACGCGTCATGATATCCGATGGCTTAAGATCCTCGTATACCATTTCAACGATGCGCTTACCGGTCTCATACGCCATCGCCATTCGTTCACGATAGGGGGCAGGAATTGCGGAGTTGCCGGTCAGGCTCATGCCGAGTGCTTCGGCCATTGCGTTCATTGTGCTGGCGGTACCCATGGTGTTGCAGTGACCCAAAGAGGGTGCTGCAGAGCAGACGCGTGACATAAACTCTTCGTAGTCGATTTCACCGGCAGCCAGCAGGCGGCGACTTTCCCATACGATCATGCCAGAACCAGAGCGCTTACCCTTCCACCAGCCGTCCAGCATAGGTCCGCCGTTAAGCGCGATAGCAGGGATATCAACAGTAGCTGCACCCATCAGCATAGCAGGGGTTGTTTTGTCACAACCGGTGGTCAGAACGACACCGTCGATTGGGTACCCATGGAGAATCTCAACCAGGCTCAGATAGCTGAGGTTACGGTCAAGCGCAGCAGTAGGGCGTTTGCCAGTTTCCTGGATAGGGTGAACCGGGAACTCCATCGGGATACCGCCCGCTTCCCGGATACCTGCCTTGATGCGCTCCATAAGATAAACATGGACTTTGTTGCAGGGGGCCAGGTCGCTGCCGGTCTGAGCGATACCGATAATTGGCTTTTCGCTCTGAAGTTCTTCGCGTGTGAAGTCTGAATTCTGATAGCGCTCGACGTACAGTGCGGTCATACCAGGATTATTCGGATTATCAAACCACTCTTGTGAACGAAAACGTTTGTTGGCTCTAGTGTCAGACATACGAGAACTCCTAGTGGATTATTATTTTAGTTAGATGTTGGATTCATTATCCGAAGATGGTATACCAAATGCAACTAGTGGGAAATGATTAATTTCAGTGCTGCGCTAACAGCCGAATTTCTTCACCGATCAGCTAGGGGAACTACGAATAACAAAAATAAGAGTGAGACTACGCGTGGTGATTTCTTTGTTCGCTTCAATCAGTTGGAGCAGATTGTGACTGCGGTGCACGCACGTGCCTTTTGGCGGGGTTATGTCGATTGCTCGCCCTTTATCTTGATCGTTATCCCTTATTCGATGTTGTTCGGGGTGGTTGCACTCTATGCAGGTCTTGACATCATTCAAACCATGGCGACGACCGTCTTGGTCATCACCGGTGCTGCGCAATTTACAGCATTGGCACTGCTTCAGGAGCAGGCACCTGTTTTCGTGGTGCTTCTGGCCGCACTAACCGTAAACCTGAGCACTAGAGCACTGATGTCCTGTCAGGGGGCAACATGATTGATGTTAGTTCCTTCAGGTTATTAACCATTTTACTTGGTATCCGAACCTTTCTGATCCGTTTCTCCTTTCTAGGACTGCTTGGGGGAAAAGCGTTGTCTCCCCGGGCGCTTTTGCACCTTAAATATGTCGGTGTTTCAGTGCTTCCGGCACTGGTAGCTCCGCTTGTTGTCTGGCCCGATGCAACCCAGGGTGAGCTTGATCCCATACGTTTAGTTGCTGCTGTTGCAGCACTAGTCGCGGGTCTTCGCTTTGGCGTGATTTGGGCTCTCGTCAGTGGGATGGGCACGCTCTATCTCCTGCAATTTCTCCTACAACTCTAAACGAGGTTAATTATGATCAAAGAACCTGCGCTGTTAACCATTCGAAAAGATTTCCCACGCCCGACAGCTGAACAGATAGAGGCGTTTCAGGGGGTGCCAACTGGCTATATTTGCGATGCACTGGGTGGTCTGGCAGTAATGAATAGCTCGATCAAGCCGATCAGTGGTGGACCGGATATCAGCTGTAACGTAGTAGGAACGGCACTTGTTGC
>JBFEXW010000201.1:0-4390 GCA_041562495.1 Marinobacterium sp.
CTCTCAGCCAGCCACTCGCGTACCGGAACATAGCCGTCAAAGAAATCTTTCCAGTAAGGGGTGCTTTCCAGCCCCTGATCCATCGCACGACCGATTGCCGGGATGTGTGATGTGCCTATAGCGCCGATAATCTTAGCCATTGGGTTTACCTACTCCTTGACCGTCGAGATATGCCTGAAACTGTTCGGTTGTCTGGCCGGTCTGAATACCGCCAACGTCCTGTACATTCAGACCCAGAACTCCAGCAAACTTGGCTAGATAGTAGATACTTCCACCGAGCTGCTGCAGTCGAATAACATCGCGTTTGAGAATGGCTTGCTTCTGATCTTCACTCAGATCAAATTTATCGCAGTAGGCAGCTTCATCAGCTTTGAACTCGTCGCGACAAACGGCTTCATTAAATGAGAAACACATCTTGTTGAGGTTGAAGCCAAGTGTGGCCATCTCACCATCAAATTTGTAGGTTCCTTCCACTATTTTTTCAGTCATATCGTTCTCCTTATCGTTCCCAGTACAGACGCATTGGGTTATCGATCAGTAACTTAGTCTGTAACTCTTCGGTCGCTGCTATCATCGGGATTACATCAACCAGTTGACCGTCGTCAGGTACGTGGGACTTCATGTTAGGGTGTGGCCAGTCGGTACCCCAGAGGACGCGATCAGGAAAGGCTTCAACCAGTGCCTTAGCGTAAGGAACTACATCAGAGTAGTCCGGGGCCTGATTGGTCAGACGCTCAGGGCAGCTTACCTTAGTCCAGATCTTGTCATTATCACGCATCAGGTTCATGAAGCGCTGGAAGTCAGGGTGATTAACTCCCTTGGCAACATCCGGACGGCCCATGTGGTCAACCACGATAGTCGAGTTAAGTTCATTGAGGAACGGGATCAGATCTTCCAGATCCGGTGCTTCGAAGTACACAACAATGTGCCAGCCCAGAGGCTTGATCTTCTCAGCGATCGACAGGAAAACCTCGCGAGGTGTAGTGTCTACCAGACGCTTAACAAAGTTAAAGCGCACGGCACGAACACCCGCCTTATCCATCGCTTCCAGCTCCTCAACGCTGATCGCTGGGTCAACAACGGCGACACCGCGAGCCAGATCACCCGCTGTTTCAAGAGCATCGATCAGTGCTGCGTTATCGGTACCATGGCAGGATGCCTGAACGATAACGTTACGGGAAAATCCCAGATAATCACGCAGTTCGAACAGTTTCTCTTTAGGTGCATCGCAAGGCGTGTACTTACGTTTTGGGTGGTACGGGAACTTATCCGCAGGTCCAAAAACGTGGCAGTGAGCATCAACAGCACCGGCTGGAGCTACGAAATCCGGTCTCTTCGGATTTGGGTGAAATGGGAGGTAATCTGCATCCATTTTTTATCTCTCTCGTTCTAGTGATGGTTAGTCTGCGAAGACCTGACCATCGAAAAGCTTTCTTGCAGTACGCAACAGCGCTGCACTTTTGGGTGCACCGGTTTCATCCAGGTCGAGAATGACGGTCATCTCGCCGATCGGATGTTCGACCGCCAGTGTTTTGCGTGACCCTTCCGGAAGCAGCGCAACTGAAGCGGCTGGTGAGTCAGGCAGAATCGCCGCTGTGGCGACACTTACCGCACCCAGTACACCGATGGAGGCATGACAGCGGTGCGGGATAAAGGTACGCGTGTTCAGTGCGCCACCTGCGGTCGGTGCGCTGACCATCGACATCTTGGGAACTGACTTCTCTTTGACGTCACCCAGATTCATCATCGGACCGGCCAGAAGACGAATCGCTTCGAGCTTGTCGCGAAGTGCCTGATTGGCTTCCAGCTCTTCACGCGTTTCAGTGCCTGTGATACCCATGTCGGATGCGCGCATCACCACAACCGGCATGCCGTTATCGATCAGGGTGCACTCAATGCCGTTGATGGTATCTACTGCATTACCGGTCGGCAGTAGTGCGCCACAGGATGAGCCCGAGGTATCCAGAAACTCCAGCGGAACTGCCGCGTGTGTGCCGGGAACACCATCGATCTTGGCATCACCCTTATAGGTCACTTGGCCGCCCGGAGTCGCAACAGTTGCGATCGCGATCTGCCCGGTGTTCTCCATAAAGATCCGCACCTGGGTTTCATCGCCGGTCGCTTTTACCAATCCACGCTCAATCGCGAAGGGACCGACACCGGCAAGGATATTGCCGCAGTTCTGTGCGTCGGTAACGATCGCCTGATCGACAAACACCTGCAGGAACAGGTAGTCGACATCGGCGTCTTCACGATCAGATTTGCTGACTACAGCCACTTTCGAAGTGAGAGGATCAGCACCGCCGAGGCCGTCGATCTGACGAGAATCAGGTGAACCCATAATCCCCAGCAGCGCGGCATCACGCACCTGCGGATCAGCGGGCAGATCCGATTTCAGAAAATACCCACCCTTAGAGGTTCCACCACGCATCCAGAGGCAGCGGATACCCTCAGACATACTTCAGGCCTTTCTCTTCAAGGCGGGGACGCATGTTGTAGATATCCAGACCCAGTTCGCCATTGGCCATGCGTACACGTTTTTCCTCTTCGCGAGCTTCACGTGCCAGTGCTTCTTGCAGCACCTCTTCCGCTTCTTCACGACGAACAACGCAGACGCCATCATCATCAGCAACGATGATATCGCCAGGGTAGATCAGCGCTTCAGCACAGACCATTGGAATGTTCACTGAACCCAGTGTCTCTTTGATCGTGCCTTTCGCGTAAACCGCTTTCGACCAGACAGGGAACTCCATCTCCCGCAGGATCTTGGTGTCACGTACACCGCCATCGATGATCAGTCCCTGAACGCCACGTGCTTTTGCAGAGGTCGCCAGCAGATCACCAAAGAAACCGTCATAAGAGGGAGATGTAGGCGCAAACACCATAATGTCACCGGGATGGCACTGTTCAATCGCAACGTGCATCATCCAGTTATCACCTGCAGCGCCGGAGATGGTCACTGCGCTACCCGCAATGCCTGCGCCCTGATAGATAGGACGCATATAAGGAGCCAGCAGACCGCGACGACCCTGAGCTTCGTGCACTGTTGCAACGCCCAGTTTAGCCAGTCCTGCAATCACTTCAGGATCTGCGCGCTCAATGTTCTGAACAACTACATTATCAGCCATGTTAATAATCCTATTCTTGTCGGGTCTTAAACTTTCAGGCGGCTAAACACGCGACGCGTGTTATCTTCAAAGATCGCCTGCTTAGCAGCAGCGTCAATCTTGGTAGTGGCATCGATATACTTCTTGGTGTCATCGAAGTAGTGACCTGTTTCAGGATCGATACCACGAACCGCACCGATCATCTCGGATGCAAACAGGATGTTTTTGGTTGGGATCACATCCAGCAGCAGATCGATACCTTTCTGGTGGTAAACACAGGTGTCGAAGTAGATGTTGTTCAGTACGCGCTCTTCAAGTTCAAAACCTTTATCCAGCGCCATGCCGCGGAAACGACCCCAGTGGTAAGGTACGGCACCACCGCCATGAGGAATAATGATCTTCAGCGTTGGGAAGTCTTTAAATACATCAGACATCATCAACTGCTGGAAACCGGTGGTATCTGCACCCAGATAGTGAGAGCCGGTGGTGTCAAAGTTGTGGTTGCACGCTGCAGATACGTGAATCATCGCTGGGATATCGTATTCACACATCTTTTCGTAAATTGGGTAGAACTCAGGTGCAGACAGACGGCTGCCGTTCCAGTGACCACCTGATGGATCCGGGTTCAGGTTGATGCCGATAAAGCCCATCTCTTCAATAGTACGAATGATCTCGGGAACAGACTTAGCAGGATCAACACCCGGAGACTGTGGCAACTGAGCCACAGGTACAAAGTTTTCAGGGAAGAGGTCGCAGACACGGCGGATCAGATCGTTCTGGTTTTCAGTCCAGAAACGGCTGGTGTGTTCGTTGCCGATATGGTGCCCCATCCAGCTTGCGCGTGGCGAGAAGATGGTCAGATCAGTGCCGCGATCTTTCTGAAGCTTGAGCTGGTTATTGATGATCGAGTCGCGAATTTCATCGTCAGTGACATTGAACTGCCCCTTTTCGCCAACAAAACCGGGATCTTTAGCGACCGCCTCTTTTTGCGCATCGCGCCAGGCGCCAACGCCTGGTGGGGTAGTGGTGTAGTGTCCATGGCAATCGATGATCATTGCGTAAACCTCTCTCAAGTTGACTCGCTAGGCTCTTACCTGACAGTAAGAGTTAAATTTGTTCGGTCTAGTATCGATCCTTTCGCGCAAACCTACCAATTTGAATTTGCATCTTTTCTATTGGTTTTTGCTATAGTGGGGTTTGTTTCCGAACAGGGATTTAGAACTTTTATGGATTTTCCTAATCTTCGACATCTGCGTGTATTCGCCGAAGTTTCTGTATCTGGA
>JBFEXW010000202.1:0-4370 GCA_041562495.1 Marinobacterium sp.
AGGGATATCGCAGACACGCAATACATTCAGGATCGGCGGGGCGGAACCGTGCATGTGGGATCGGGGGGGGCGCTCCAGGATAATCTCTTCGATCTCCGGCAGACTGGCTGGGTCATCAATCGTTGAGGGAACCATATACTCCTGACCATCAGCGATTTGCCGCAACAACTTACGCAAGATCTTACCCGAGCGGGTTTTTGGAAGACGAGTCACAACGGCGGCACGTTTAAAGCAGGCGATAGGTCCGATCGCGTGACGGATATTTGCCACCAGTTCAGCCTCAAGCTGCTCTTCAGAGATATTTACGCCATCTTTCAGGATTACCAGCCCCACCGGTTCCTGTCCTTTAAGCGAATCGTTGATACCAATCACCGCACACTCAGCAACTGCCGGATGCGCTGCGACGATCTCCTCCATCTCACCGGTCGACAGGCGGTGTCCAGCGACATTAATTACATCGTCTGTGCGCCCCATGATAAAAACATAACCATCTTCATCTTTATAGCCACCATCACCTGAGGTGTAGTAACCCTCAAAGTCACTCAGATAGCCGGACTGAAAGCGTTCAAAATCGCCCCACACGGTTGGCAGACAGCTCGGCGGAAGCGGTAGCTTAATCGCAATCGATCCCTGCACCCCCGGCGCCAGCTCATTACCCAATTCATCCAACACCTGAACATTAAACCCGGGGCTTGGAAGCGTCGCAGATCCTGGCTTAGGCGGCATAGGCTCAATCCCCATCAGATTTCCGCAGATCGCCCAGCCCGTCTCAGTCTGCCACCAGTGATCAATAACCGGCTTACCGGTTTTCTCAACGGTCCACTCATAGGTTGGTGGATCCAGTCGTTCACCCGCCATAAAGATGGTTTTCAAAGAGGAAAGATCATACCTTGAGACCTCATAAGCCTCAGGATCCTCCTTCTTGATCGCTCGGAAAGCGGTTGGCGCAGCGAACAGCACCTTGGCTTTATGCTCCTCACAGACACGCCAGAACGCGCCAGCATCCGGAGTACGAACAGGCTTACCTTCAAACACAATTGTTGTACAGCCTTTCAACAGCGGCCCATACACGATGTACGAGTGCCCCACTACCCAACCGACATCAGACGCGGCCCAGAAAACATCACCGGTATCCACGTCATAGATTGCACCCATCGAGTAGTTCAGAGCAGTCGCATGTCCGCCGTTATCACGAACCACCCCCTTGGGTTTACCCGTAGTTCCGGATGTATAGAGAATATAGAGAGGATCAGTTCCCTTAACACTGACCGGCTCCACCGGCTCAGCCTTAGCCATCTCATCAGCCCAGTCACTGTCTCTAGGCACGATTAGCTCAGCAACCTCTTGGGGACGCTGAAGAAGAATAACGCTTTCAGGCTTATGCTGAGCCAGCTCAATTGCTTCGTCCAGCATCGGTTTATATGGGATAACTCTGGAGACTTCGATACCGCAAGAAGCCGAAACAATAGCTTTGGGTTCCGCATCATCGATACGAACCGCCAGCTCATGAGGTGCAAAGCCACCAAAAACCACAGAATGTATTGCACCAAGACGCGCGACCGCCAGCATCGCAACTACGGCTTCCGCAACCATCGGCATATAGATTACGACACGGTCGCCCTTTTCAACGCCCTTTGAACGGAGCACACCTGCAAAACGGGAAACCTGATCCTGCAACTCGGCATAGGTCAGAACCGTCTTAGTATCGGCGACTGGTGAATCATAGATAATTGCCGTCTGGTCACCCCGCCCCTGCTCAACATGGTAATCGACTGCCATATAACAGGTATTCATCTCACCATCGGCAAACCAACGATCAATTCCGTTCTCATCTTTGGACAGAATCACTTCCGGCTGCTTAAACCACGGCAGCAACGCGGCTTTTTCTGCCCAGAACTTTTCCGGTTGTTCGATCGCCGCCTGATATTCACGCTGATAGGTCATAATCCAAAACACCTCGATGAAGAACTTAATTATTATTGCCGAAGCACCAATTGTTGACACTTTGACATCTTTGACTCCTCTACCATATAGAAGATCAATAATATTTCAGATACGACTTAAGGTGAAAAGCCAGATAAAACACAATATAAGCCAACATTTACAACAAGTTAAGAAACATTATCCTTAGGTATAACAAAATCTTCTCTTCCTATCAGATTGTCGACAATCAATAACTAACGAACTAATTAGTCAAACTTTAGGATTACAGAAAAGAGGCAAAAATATATAATGACAAAAACGACATTAGTGTATTACTGAACAAAGATCCTCATTATCGCTATTAAACACCATGATTAAATACTCGGCGATCACCAACTGCTTCAGCAAACAATCGCTTAAAGCGCAGCTTGAGCGCCTCCATCAGGAAGCCTATCAGGGGATGCCGTTTCTTGATCGCATCGCCTGCGTGCTATATCAACCAATCCGGGATCGCCTTTCCACATTCATCAGCAGCACACGCGAAGGAACACCTCTGGATGGATATGAGGTTCTGCTAAGCCAAGTTCCCTCGCTCCATAATCTTGCCAAAACCCGCCAATGCCGTTTGATCGAGGGGATATCAGACCATATACAGCCCGACTCCTCGCACTCTTACTGGTTACTCGATCAGCGCTATGATTCCTCATTTACGGTCCCACTGTTTCAGGCTGACACGTTGTTCGGCTTTATCTTTTTCGACAGTTATCAACGCAATGTCTTTAGCGAGGACCGCCAGCAGACGCTTCGCTGGCTGGCACAAAGCATCTTTCTTCGCATCCAGTCAGACACCTCACTAGTCAACTCCCTGATGGCTACGGTTCATGTAGCGCGGCACTTCATCGACCTCAGAGACGTTGAAACAGGGCAACACATCAACAGAATGGCTGAGTACTCAAGACTGATTGCCAAAGGGATAGCCGCGGAGTATCGATTGAGTGATGAAATGATCGAACTCATTTACCGCTTTGCACCCCTGCACGATATCGGCAAGGTCGGTATCCCTGACTCAATTCTGCTTAAGTCTGGAAAATTAAACAGCAGCGAACGAAGACAGATGGAAACACACGTGATTAAAGGGCTGGAGATTATCGACCAGGTACTGAGCGACTACAAACTATCCCATCTGTCGACATCAGGCCTGATGCGTAACATTGTTGCGCACCACCATGAGTTTCTTGATGGCACCGGATACCCCAAAGGGCTAATAGATGCAGAGATTCCGGTTGAGTCGCGTATCGTGACCGTTGCCGATATTTTTGATGCCCTGACCTGTTCCCGCCCATATAAAACACCCTGGACACTGGACGATGCGTTTTACGAACTCAACAGGATGACCGCAGAGGGCAAACTGGATCTCTACTGTGTTACAGCGCTGATAAGTCAACGCTCAGCAGTACAGGCGATTCTTGATACACCCACAGACAGATTACACTGAAAAAAACGCGCATGAGCAGGACTCTATGCGCGTTTTTTTTACAGATCCATTCAGGCCAGCTGAATTACAAATCGGCGCTCTGAACCGGTATTGCATTTTTCGATGAGGTCATCTTATTACGAGAACGGATCTCATCATCAGATAACCCTGACGCCTGATCACTGCGTGCATTCTCGAAATAGCAGAGCGTTGGCTGGAAGTTCTCAACCTCTTTTTCATCCAGTTGAACATAAGCACCAATAATAAGCAGGTCGCCCTTCTGTGCTCTGTGAGCCGCAGCACCATTGACGGAAATCACGCCACTACCCGCTTCAGCACGAATTGCGTAAGTGGTAAACCGTTCACCATTGTTAATGTTATAGATATGTATCATCTCGTATTCACGAATACCGGATGCATCGAGCAGATCGGCATCAATTGCACAGGACCCCTCGTAATGGAGTTCAGCGTGAGTGACGGTAACACGGTGTAGTTTCGCCTTCAGGAAAGTCTGGTACATATCCTTAACCTTTAGTATTGATCAATAACCTCATTCCCCCGGAAAGCATCCAGGCGAAGTTATCAAACATCCATAAAAATCGACCCAACAAAAACTCAAAAGATTGATTTTAAATGGGTTATTCCTATTTCAAGCTGCTCATTTATTAAACAACTTTATCCTTGGCGCGGGATTGTAGCTGTTTTTATTTCGTTACGCACCTGCAACAAAACTCATAGATCATTAGCCGATGGATGGCTACAAAGCGTATATGAGTAATACTCAGAATTAGTTGAACAACCTTCAGCCTCCCTTAGCCAACTTTTGGTTAGTATATGCGCCTCAAAACCATTTTCGGTACAGACAGGTAGTCCACGTGCAAAATTACTCTGAGATCTTCAACAGCCTGAAAACTCTGCTAAAAGATCGCATTCTGATGCTTGATGGTGCAATGGGCACCATGATTCAGAGCTA
>JBFEXW010000203.1:0-4369 GCA_041562495.1 Marinobacterium sp.
CGACGGCAGCCAGGTCAAAGAGGGAGATGTACTGATCGCGCTTGCTTCTTCTGGTCCACACTCAAACGGCTACTCACTGATTCGCAAGATTCTTGAGGTAACCAACGCAGACCTGAACACACAGGTTGATGGCCGTTCGCTCGCAGACGCACTGCTTGAACCGACCCGGATCTATGTGAAATCGCTGCTTAAGCTGATTAAAAACACCCAGGTAAATGCGCTTTCCCACATTACCGGCGGCGGATTACTGGAAAACATTCCTCGCGTACTGCCAGAAAATGCCAAAGCGGTTATCGATACTCAGTCCTGGACCGTTCCAGAGGTATTCCGCTGGATACAGGCTGGCGGCAATGTCGAACAGACAGAGATGTATCGCACACTGAACTGCGGTGTCGGCATGGTGATCTGCGTACCAGCAAGCGAACAGCAGGCTGCACTGGCTCTACTTGGGCAAGAGGGTGAATCAGCATGGATTATCGGCCACATTGCGGCTGCAGCCGAGGGTGAAGAACAAGTTGAACTACGAGGGCTGGAAGGCTGACAGTGACAAAAAAGTCTGTCGTTGTACTGATCTCCGGAGCTGGTTCAAACCTACAAGCAATTATCGACGATGCTGCCCATCAGCCTGACTATTCGATTGTTGGCGTTATCTCCAACAAATCGGATGCATTCGGTCTGATCCGTGCCAGAAAAGCAGATATCCCGACGGCTGTCATACAGCACCGGAATTTTACAGATCGCGAAGCGTTTGATCGGGCTCTGATAAAGCAGATCGATGAATGGGATGCAGATCTGGTTGTACTGGCTGGTTTTATGCGCATCCTTACAACCGGGTTTGTTCAGCATTACACGGGGCGCTTAATCAATATTCACCCCTCCTTGTTGCCGAAACACAAGGGACTGGACACCCATCAGCGCGCGATAGACGCTGGTGAAACTGAGCACGGATGCACGGTTCACTTTGTTAGCGAAGAGATGGATGCCGGTTATCCAATCATCCAGTCTGCGACAGAGATTAAGGCTGATGACAGTGCAGAATCGCTTGCTGAGCGAATCCATCTGATGGAACATAAGATCTATCCATTAGCGGTTAGTTGGTTCTGCTCTGGCCGCCTTAAACAAACTGCCGAAGGTGCACTGCTCGACAATGAACTTCTTGGCCCCAGCGGATACAGGGATCAGTCCAAGGCTTAAGCACTGGTTATTACAGGGTGGCATACTCCTTTCTACCACCCTTTTATCCTTGCCAGTTGCGGCTGACCCCTTATCCCCATTCACTGCCAAATACAGCGCAAAACTGGATCTTCTAATTGATCTGCCGGTCACCCTTGAACGCTCACTCCAAAAGAACTCCGACGGAAACTGGCTGTTTACCAGCTCAATCTCATCATTTGTTGCAAAGCAGACTGAGCGTTCGCGGTTCCGCATCACCTCAGAGCAGATACTTCCGATAGAGTACCGTTTCAAGCGCTCCATAATCGGACGAGAACGTACTATCGAGATCGATTTCCAACCGGAAAGCAATCGCATCCTTACCTATGCACAGGGCGACCCCTGGAGTCAGCAGTGGGAAGCAGGCGTACTGGATAAACTCAATTATCAGTTGCAACTTCGCGAAGACCTTATCTCAGGACGCACGCCACTAAGTTACAGAATTGCCGACGGCGGACAGATTAAAACCTACAGATTTCGCCAAGCGGGGACTGAAAGATTAAACACACCGGCGGGTGAATTTCAGTGTGTGCGATTACAGCTGGAACGCAGTGCAGACCAGCCGCAAACACTGATCTGGATGGCACCAGAACTCGATTATTTAACCGTGAGGCTATTGCGCATCGATAATCAGGGACGCGAACATATTTTAAATCTCAAGGAGTACAGAAACGACAATGACCAACAGTATTGATCATTACATTGCCCTGCTGGACCACAAAGAGCGTAACGCACTGGATAACCCAGACCGGTTGTTCGCAATATCCTATCTTCGCGGACATATCGATCTGATATCAGCTACCGATCAGATTGACGACCCTCTCTGCCAGTTGCGCTCTCAGATATCTGCTGCTTTTGAAGTCGACCAGCTCTGCGAAGACGACAAAAAACTGATAGTTAAAGAGCTGGATGCTCTTACTAATCAGGAAGAATAGCTACGCGTCCAGAGATAACAGCTGACGAAGCTTTTTGCCATCCAGAGGTTTGGACAGCACCGCCGTAGCTCCGTGATCGAGCAAAAGAGCAGCCTCATCACCTACAGTGGCTGCTGTGACTCCAAATACAGGCCCGTCAAACCCCCGATTTCTAAGTTCGGCGGTTAGCTCATATCCATTCATCACCGGCATGAAGATATCAGTAAACACCATATCGAACTTATTGGCTTCAAACAGATCCAGTGCTAACGATCCGTTCTCAGCGGCAACCACAACTGAGCCCAAACTTTCCAAAAGTTTGACTGATAATAATCGAATAGTCGGGTTATCTTCGGCTATAAGTACACATTTATCCTTGAATACGATACCGACCTTATCAGTATCCTTATCTTCAGATTCGCACTGAGCGGATCTATTGAGCTCAAACGTAAACTCAAAGCGACTACCCTGACTGCCCCGTTCATAGAAACCAAGACTTCCATTCATCCCCTTGGCCAAATCACCGGAGATGCTCAGACCAAGCCCGGCTCCATCTCTCTTTTCATCAACCCGATAGAAAGGATCAAACAGACGCTCACGATGCTCTGGCGGGATGCCACAACCATTATCCTCGACACGTAGCACGAAGTGTCGCCGGAAATCGCTGCTCGCCGAAGAACACTCAAGACTAATCCAGACGTCCGTTGCCCCACTATGGACCGCAGCATTTTTGAGCAGGTTAATGACGATCTGGCGAAACGCCTGAGTACTCATCTCGAAGAGCTGGAAACATTCATCAGCAATCTGCAGATGCACATCAATCCCAGCCGACGAAAGATTCATCTGTTGTGAACGGAGCGCACTCTCAACAATCAATCCCGGTCTATCAACAACCATCTGCTCTTTAATGGCAGTCTCAGGTCGTGCAACCGCTTTCAGATCGTCCATCACATTAATTACGTGCTGGAGTGTCTCATAAATACTGCTTTGATATAACGAATGATCATTATGACTTTTCTGCTCGTCGAGCATCATCTTGATGGAGGCCAAGGGGGTGCGTAGTTCATGGCCAATGACCGCAAACATCTGTCTTTGACGATCACTTTGTGCGTTTAGCTCATCGAGCGCCTTGCGTAGACCTAACTCCTGCTCTTTATAGACTGTGATGTCCTGAACAAAGCCATAGAGATAGCTCCGTCCTTTGGTGTTATATGCCCGTCCCGCTGAACAGGATACCCACACAACTTTTCCATCAAGCTCGTTTAACGCATACTCAATGTGTTTTGTAACCCCCGTTTCCCCCGCTTCGATTAGATGGTTGGCTACAAACTCTTGGGAACTCTCCGGCACACGACCGAAGAAATGAGCAATCGAGACCTCCTCTTTGGGCAGATCCGATAATCCATAGATTCTTAACGCTATATCATCAACGAAAAGGAACTCTTGAGCCTCCATATCCAATTCGTAAAAACCGAGCTGCGCCTTTTCACTGGCCTGCTTCAGCCTGAAATTAAGCTGCATCTGGCTCTCTAATGCGACTTCCAGAATCTCACAAGCTGCAGTTTCGTTATCGATTTTGATCAGTGAATCCTGAACAAATGAACATCCATCAGATATATAAGCCGTGGCATTTCGCTGCAACCAAATAGGATCACTTCCCGGCGCCATGTAACGAAAAAGCACCGAGGCATCGATCCGCTGATCCAGTAAAACTGCTCGGGAGTGCAAATGATCAATGAACGACTGAACCTTATGATGATCTTCGGGATGAACGCGTTCCAAAGAGGTGATTATCTCGTCAGCCTCTTCGGGAGTAGAAACTTCCAAGAAATCCAATAGCGATGCAGAGCAATCAAATTGTCCGGTTGTCAGGTTTCGAGCCCACTGCCCGACTGGAGCAATAGTTGCTGTTACTTCGTTTGTTGGATTAAAGCTCATAAATCTCTCTTCATCTCGACCATCGCGACTTCAGACCAGAAAGGCTAGTCTAATCCCCGTTTCAGTATAATTTTAGGTCTTAATAATTTAACGATAACTAAATTTAGCGAATCGGATGATTTTCAGCAAATCCTAAGATGACAGTTTAGGCCGTCTGAAAGGCCATTTCCGTTTAGTCAGTTCAACATCACGCTTGTGAATACCCCCACGAACATTCTTTCCCTTGGTGTAATCAACACCACACTGCCCAATTACGTATCGCCATAAAGGGTCGATAACAGAGATCAGCCCTCACCTGCTTTTAC
>JBFEXW010000204.1:0-4347 GCA_041562495.1 Marinobacterium sp.
CCGGAGGCGCTGGGCCCGGAGGGATTCCGAGACTGAGCTCGCCGTACCGTTGATGGAGAGCGCTGAAAATTAAAAAGCCCAGCTCGAAGGCTGGGCTTTTCAGATAGCAGTACCTGGCAGATTACTGAACCGAACCTTCTGCCTGCTGTTTTTCCATCATCTGCTGAACTTGCTGGGCATAGAGTGCATCAAAGTTTACCTGTGCCAGCATCAGCGCAGGGAAGCTTGCCTTGGTAGCTAGGTTGTCCACAGCTTCACGCGCGTATGGGAACAGCAGGTTAGGACAGTAAGCACCCAGTGTGTGATGAGTCTGAGCGGGTTCAAATCCAGCGATCATAAAGATACCAGCCTGCTGAATTTCAATCAGGAATGCTGTGGTGTCGTCATTCTTCACGGTTACTGTGAGAGTCAGGGTTACTTCAAAGTGTTGCTCATCAAGTGCGCGATTTGATGTGTTGACCTCTAAGTGAACCTGAGGTGCCCAGGGTTTATTAAACACTTCCGGTGTGGCGGGAGTTTCCAGGGATGCATCCTTCAGGTATACACGTTTCATACCAAACTGTGGCTGAGCTTCTTGCTTCTCTTCTGACATCTGTTGTTGTTCCTATTTTTTATTAATTAAGCTGTCTCCGACAGCATCGCATCTAGCTTGCCTGCGCGCTCAAGTGCGTAAAGATCATCGCATCCACCGACATGGGTATCACCGATATAGATCTGAGGTACGGTGCGACGACCCGTACGCTCCATCATCTCGACCCGTTTGCTGCGCTCCTGGTCGACATCGATCTCTTCGTAGCTGACATTTTTACTGTCGAGAAGCATCTTTGCCCGCATACAGAATCCGCACCACCGGGATGAGTAGATCTCAATCTTCATTTGGTCACCACGGGCATATTCTGGCCACGCCATTCGGTCATGCCACCAGACAGGCGCACTGCATTAACAAAACCGGCTGTTTTTAGCTTGCGGCATGCGGTTCCCGCTGTCTGACCCATGTTACATACCACGATAACCGGGTGGCCTTTGTGCTTGTCCAGCTCGCTCAAACGACGGTCCAAATCAGCCATAGGAATGTTAACTGAACCGGATACGTGACCAGCAGAGAACTCTTTCTTGGCACGGATATCGAGGACGACTGCATCTTCTTTGTTGATCAGACGCGTTGCTTCTGCGGGTGATACAGATTTCCCACCTTTCAGGCGCTCATTGAACAAGAGCATCGTCAGGGTCATACCCCAGATGCTGACCAGATAAGGATGGTTCTGGATAAATATGAAAACGTTCTCCATGGAGGTTCCATCTACTGATTTATAACAGGGGCGAAAGTATACATGGCGTGGCGTCTTGGGATAAGGTCTGGTTGAAAAATAGCCGCCCAGATTGAGACGATATGGGACTTGTTTGCTGGTTTCATAGAAGTAACAGGCCATAAAAGGTAAAATTTCGCCATTAAATGAGTTACCAAAGCAGACTTTGACCGATATGTCCGACACTCGCAAAACCAAAGCGTTAATTATCCTTGATGGTTACGGTATAGAAGCAACCGAATCCTCTGCCGTCGCAGCAGCTAAGACCCCGGTATGGGATCGCCTGCTGAGCGAAAATCCTAATGTTCGAATTCAGACGTCCGGGATGGCGGTGGGGCTGCCAGATGGACAGATGGGCAACTCAGAAGTCGGACATATGAACATCGGTGCAGGGCGCATCGTTTATCAGAATCTGACGCGCATCACGAAAGCGATTGAAGATGGTCAGTTCTTCGAAAATCCGGTTCTCGTCAGCGCAATGGATAAAGCGATCTCCGCCGGTAAAGCGATTCACGTGCTCGGTCTGCTCTCTCCAGGCGGTGTTCATAGCCATGAGCAGCATATATTTTCACTGCTGGAGATGGCCGTTAAACGCGGTGCTGACAAGATCTATCTGCACGCCATTCTTGATGGTCGGGATATGCCACCTAGATCGGCTCAACCCTCGCTTCAGGCCGTGCAGAATAAATTTGCCGAGCTGGGTAAAGGAGGTATTGCCAGCGTAGTAGGTCGCTATTTTGCGATGGACCGAGATAACCGCTGGGATCGTGTTCAGCAGGCCTACGATGCAATGGTTAAGGGTAACGGCATCCATATCGCGCAGTCGGGTGTTGCCGCACTGGAAGCAGCTTATGGTCGTGACCAGAATGATGAATTTGTGCAGGCCACAGTGATAGTTGATGCACAGGGGCAGGCAGTAGGCTCTGTCGAGTCTGGTGATGTTGTGATCTGTGCTAACTTCCGTCCAGATCGTTCCCGAGAGATTACGCGCGCTTTTGTTGATGGTGATTCATTCACCGGCTTTGATCGTGGCCAGAAGCCAGAGCTGGCTGATTATGTGATGCTGACTGAATATGCATCTGATATCAACGCCTCCTGTGCTTATCCACCAGTAGCCCTGCATAACGATCTGGGTGAGTATCTGTCTGGTCTGGGCAAAACCCAGCTGCGTATCGCCGAAACTGAGAAGTATGCCCACGTGACGTTCTTCTTTAACGGGGGTCAGGAAGAGGTTTACCCCGGCGAAGATCGTATTCTGGTCTCCTCTCCAGACGTAGCCACCTATGATCTTCAGCCAGAGATGAGTCTGCCCGAAGTTGCTGACAAACTCTGTGAAGCGATTCGCAGCCAGAAATATGACCTGATCGTTTCAAACTTTGCGAATGGTGATATGGTCGGCCATACCGGCAAATTCGATGCAGCAGTTAAAGCCTGTGAAGCGGTGGATAAGGCACTGGAACAGGTGCTGGCAGCGATGGCTGAAGTCGGCGGTGAAACGCTGATTACGGCAGATCACGGTAATGTTGAGCTGATGGTTGATCCAAACTCAGGGCAGCCGCATACCTCGCACACCACCTGGCCGGTGGCATTGATCTATGACGGCCCTCGTAAAAACTCACTACAGCTGAAAGATGGGGCACTTTGTGATCTGGCTCCAACGCTGCTGAATCTGATGGATATCCCGCAACCAGAAGAGATGACCGGACAGTCTCTCGCACAGCTCTAAGGCGTCTGTTAGTTGAAGTGCTGGCTGCCTTGTTGTCTGGCACTGCTAATCGGCAGCGGTTTGGCACGTGCTGAAACCGCTGCCGAAACTGCCACAAAGCTGGAACAGCTGAAGGAGCAGATAGGTCGACTCGAACAGCAGATTGACCGGGAGTTGGGTGATCGCGAGTCGCTGCAGCGTAAGCTCAGAGCCAATGATCGCGAAATTGCCGAGATCAGTCTGCGGCGTAAGGATCTGCAGCTTCGCATAGAAGCACTCCAGCAACAGGCGGGTTCTCTGCAGTCAGAACGGGATCGACTGCAGGCTGAGATCGACAAATCGGGTCAGGCGTTAATCAAATTGATTCGCGAACAGTACCGTCAGGGTGTCACGCCACGCCTGCAACTCCTTCTGTCCGATCAGGACCCGGTTAAACTGGATCGGCTTCTGCGTTACTACGACAGACTCAGCTTAAGCATGCGTAAGCGAGTCGCCGATTTTGAGGCCCAACTTAATCAGCTCCAGTCGACTAATCAGCAGCTTTCCGGCACGGAGCAGGAGATCCTGAGTGAGCGTGACCGGCTTGATACTGAGCAGCGCGCTCTGGAAACCGCTCGACTCAGCCGGGTTAAAACGCTTGCCAGAATAGAGGCCTCCCTGTCACAGAAGCAGAGTAATCTGGCAGAGCTTAACGCCAACGTCGCACGCTTGCAGAAGGTGCTGGAGGAGATAAGTCGCTCCATCGACCTGGTTAGTCTGGAGGCCACAAGTGGCAGCTTTGTTGAACAGAAAGGAAAATTGCCTTGGCCGATTGATGGTAAGGTCGTTCAGGCTTTTGGCAGCGAACTAAGTAAAGATGGCATTGTAATTGGCTCTGCACCCGGGGAAACTGTCTATGCCGTACATCCGGGGCGCGTGGTTTTCTCTGAATGGTTAAGAGGTTATGGTCTGCTATTGATCATTGATCATGGAAACGGCTATATGACACTCTATGGGCAGAATCAGAGTTTACTTCGCCAGACGGGTGACTGGGTCGCAGCAGGAGATGCAGTGGCCGTCTCCGGTAGTAGTGGTGGCGCAAACAGTTCGGGTGTGTACTTCTCGATACGCTATAAAGCGAAGAGTACCAATCCACTCAAGTGGTTAGAGAAGCGGGGTTAAAAAGCGATCTATGGTTCAATTTAAACGCTTGGCACTGGCAGCCTGCCTGCAAAGCACCACCCCGGTCGATGACACGCCGCCAGAGCCCACGGTAAACGTACCGTCGACCGTGCAGGCCGCCGTTCACGCCACGTTGGCCGCGTTGCCCTCTGCCACCCCTGGTCCTGATGTTGA
>JBFEXW010000205.1:0-4327 GCA_041562495.1 Marinobacterium sp.
AAGAGCATGATACCGCTTAGCAGGGATTCGATGAACCGAACCGGGCTAGATACTCACGATATGAAATTATGAGCCAATAAAGAGGTTAATTTAATGATCATTCGTTCTGTTACATTAAATTAAATACCACGAAATGGTTTTATTGAATCCACAATGTGAAATACAAATAAGGGACCGAGCAGCTAACCACTGTTAAAATCTTACGTGAGATAACAATGATCTGAAGAATAACTATGGCAAAGATGTTTATTGGCTGGTGCCCGGTTTGCGAAAAAAATAAAATGCTGACAACCATGGATAAGCCGATTGGCAGTGCATGCAAATGCACCTCCTGTGGTACAGGCTTATCTGTAACTGGCAAGAACCAGATCCTGACCCTGCCTTTTTTCCTGTCGGTCTGCTATCTGATTATTTATCTACCTATTCAAGGCAGGGTTCCCAATGCCATCGAATTGGGGATAGGTTTTGTGTCACTGGTGCTTTTTACGGTCTACAACAAGAAATTCGTGAAGTACAAGCCTACCGAGTGCTGACCTCTGCGTAAGGCGTTCATAGCAGAGCTCAGGTGATACTGATCGCCAAGCGCCACTATCGACTTAATAGTGGCGCTAAACCGTTAACCAGCATTCGATTTTTCCCTCTTTCCCCCCTTGGTTTTGAACCTTGATTTAACCTTACAAGCGCTAAGCTTTATCAGGGTATCTGCTAACAAGACTCACACGTCTCTAGCTTACAGAGCAAAGCGATTCACAGGTTCCTTAGCACACCCTATTTGAAATACTGCGAAGGGAAAAAACCGGACCGCTCATGCAATCCTCGGCTATTCTTTTTTCAAAGCAACTCTGTCAGCCCTTCTCATCTCTGTAGCTGCATCACCATTCCATTCGCACTCGCAACCAACCCACCACAGCAAACTTACTCCAGTGAATGTAGCGCGTGCCATGTCCCTTACCCAGCGACCTTCCTTACGGAGCCTCCCCCTGGAATAACCTGCTGGGTAATCTGAATGACCATTTTGGCAATAACGCTGACCTGGATCCGAAAACCTTAGGCGTCATAAAAAAGTTTTTGGCAGCAAACAGCTTCGATAAAAGCTCAATCAGGCAGCGGCATGAAAATCGTTTTGATACACCGGGGCTCCCACTGAGGATCAGTGAAACATGCCTGTTTGCCGCTATGCATAATGAGGTATCGCGACAGTTTTTGGAGAACACCCCGAAGACAGCAACCTTCTCCAACTGTCAGGAGTGTCACACAACGGCAGAGAAGAGGGATTTCAGTGAATCACGTATTCGGATTCCACGCTAACGTATGTCCCCTAAAGGGCTGGATCACTCCGCCGATCTTGCCCTTAATAGTTCAGGCTTCAGATGCACGCGCAGAGAGTATCTGTTCGAGCTCCCGGATATTTAGCGGTTTGCCTAACACGGCGTCAGCACCTGCCGCTATATAACTACCCCGCTCATCTTCCGAAATCGCGGCGGTCATACCGACGATCAACCCGTCAAAATTGCGATTACGGAGCTCCTTCGCAACTTCAAAGCCATCCAGCTTCGGCATGTAATAATCAGCCAGAATCAGATCGTATTGCATCCTTTCGGAAGCGGATAAAGCCTCCTCACCATCCTGTGCGACCTGCACCTCTGCACCCGCAGCAATAAGTCGTTCCTGTGTCACCAGACGTATCAATGAACAGTCCTCAGCAACCAGTACCTTTAATCCTTTAAGGTTGGATGCAGAAGTGGATGAAGTGGATGAAGTGGATGAAGTGGATGAAGTGGATGAAGTGGATGGTAAAGTCTCAAGTGTCAGAACGAACTGTGCACCCCTAGGACGAAATCGATAGCTCAGATCCCCCTGCAATTTATCCCGCGCATATTTTCTGGAGATATTCAGTCCCAATCCGGTTCCCTCAGCCAACGTATCTCCACGCCCATAAGCTTCAAACAACTTAGGCTCATCCTCCGGTTTAACGCCCTTGCCATTATCACTGAAGAGGATCGTAAAAGCGGTTTTATTGCCGACCTCGTGTGATTTGATCTGGATCTGCAACAAAGTCGCGCCTGAATGGATTGCGCAATTTTTCACCAGATTTAGCACAATCTGGCGCAGATGCTGTCGGCTAACATTAACCGTCGCGTAACTCTCTTCAGATGCAGAAAGTTCGACCCTGAGTCCCTTCTCATGCAACAAGCCACTCAGAATCGACAGCGTGTTTTCAATAACCTTGGGTATCGATAACACCTCTTTATGTTCTGCCGTATATGTATCTGGATTAGAAACCGCCCGAACATCATCGAGTATGTTAAGCAGATGATCAGATGTTTCCTGAATAACAGCGCCGTGCGGTTCCAGATCTTCTATGTGTTGCTGTTCTAACAGCATTTTTAGCGCTGCAGCGGGTGTTCTGAGTTCATGCGAGATAACAGCGAACAAACTCTCCTGCTTGGCCATCATCTCACTGAGTACACGCTCAGATTCAATAAACTGAGTCACATCCGATAAGGAACCAAGCATCGCTTCTGGCAGTCCATCACGATACTTGGCTAAAAACACCGCTTGCAGATACCGTCTGGTTCCATCTCCCATGGGTCTGCTGACTGTCAAGCGGGTTACTTTACCAGTTTGGATTGCGCTGTTAATTTTTTGCTTAAGTTCCAGACGCCCCTCTTCGGGAAGAGTCTCAAGAATCGTATCAAAGGTGATTGGATCATCAGATTTAGGGATCCCCAGCATATTGAAAACCCCCTCTGTCATTGTGACCCGATTGGTCATCAGGTCATGATAAAAGATCACCATACCTGTGGATTCGCTGACCATCTGAAATTGAGCGTGTTGCCTCTCTATCTCCCGGTCTTTGTTCTTCACATCCAGTAGAAGCTTTTTGGCATATCCCCATCGGCGCAGGATATACCAAATCATAGGAATCGGCAGAGAGGCGAGAATCACTGCAATCTCATCAAGGTTCCAATCCTCGTGTTCCCGAGTGGCCGCATGGAACCATTCAAACAGATCTATAGAAACAAAGAAGATCGAGATTAGGATACCGCCGATAATAGCTATAGCGAAATCACGTGAGGACCGGGTGGTGAACAACTGTTTCAAACCCTAAGACTCCAATTACAGAATACGTTCAACCCGAAACATACTCCAAGCTCCATTTCACGGCAGTTTTTTAAAATCATCTAGCCGCTGATCCATTACCCAATATATTTCCACCATCACGCCTTGCAGAGCAACTAATCCTTCAAACCTAGACATACATTCTCCACTAGTCTAGGTCTAGTTCTATACTGCCTTAGTAAAAAGCCATCAACAGTGGAACAGCGGCGTGCGCTCAGAGCTGCAGTTTTTACACGGCCAGATCAATCTGCTGTAACGTGCTGACTGATCCATTCTCGCGAAGATAGATACCGGATGCCCGAATTTCGCCACGTAACTCACCTCCATTTGCATAGAGGCTCATAGGGGTTTCCACCGACCCTAGATAAATTGCGCCCACGCCCTGCTCGCTGAGCCCGGTGAAGCTATCTTGGCCACTGACGTCTTTGACCCAGATTTTAAGCCGGCCAAACACCTCATCGCCGGAATCGATAAACCCGTTTCGGTCCTGATCATACGCAACCAGATCAGCAAACCCATTGCCACTGATCGCCCCGAACAACTCACTTCCATCATCTGCTCTGCCATTAGAATTTTTATCCAGCATCAGCAAACCACTGGAGGGCATCAGCGCATTAATCCGTTCCTGCTGGCCATCTGCATCCAGATCAAACATATATTGCTGGTTCGAAAGTTCAACCGATGAAGTACCCAGATTGATCACCAACGGATCTTTCATCTGTACGCCGCCAGTAATCACCCTACGCTCAATTTCGCTGAGCTCCGACTGAGCTTCAAAGCTCATGACAAAACCCAGTTGCCGTCCATCAGCCGTTTGAACTGTTCCCTGACTGGAAAACTGAGCTGTTTCAGTAACACTCAGCGCTCTGATCTGCTCATAACGAAATCCAACCCTGTTCTCACCTGCTGGTATCTGGCTATTTGAAGATGGAGTCGCAGACAAAGCAGACTCATCAGACGGAGAGAGGTCCACACGGCTGATACGTATCTGCTTGCCTGTTAATCCACTGATAATCAGTGCCATTAACCGATACCGAGGTTCGACTATTCCCTCTGTATCTGCTGTTTCATCAGCGCCCTGATTAGCCTGTGCGGTTGTCCGGGAACTCAACTCAGACGATTTTTGAGAGATCTCTGTTTGCGCTGTTTGGAAAGATCCCTGTCGTATAGTCTGGGATTCTTCCCGGAACAGCATCTCTACCCT
>JBFEXW010000206.1:0-4309 GCA_041562495.1 Marinobacterium sp.
CAGCAGGAACATAACCAGCATCGTACCCATCCAACTGAGCATACGCTGGGCGATGGTTGGCTTATGAAGCCGGGTAATACCCTTCATATTCAACTTAACCGCCTCAAGATGAACGATATAAACCAGCGCAATATAGGAGATGATCGAGGGCAGCAACGCATGGCGAATCACATCAATGTACGGCACCCCAACATATTCAACCATCAGGAAAGCGGCCGCTCCCATAATCGGTGGTGTCAGTTGGCCATTGGTTGATGCAGCTACTTCGATAGCACCCGCTTTGGTTGCAGGAAAGCCAACCCGTTTCATCAACGGAATGGTGAAGGTTCCGGTTGTCACCACATTGGCGATCGATGAGCCCGAGATGATGCCGCTCAGCCCTGACGCCACCACGGCTGCTTTTGCAGGTCCACCGCGCATATGACCAAGTAGTGAGAAGGAAATCATGATCAGATAGTTACCGGCTCCGGCTCGATCCAGCAAAGCACCCAGTAATACAAACAGGAAAACAAAGGCGGTTGAAACCCCCAGCGCAACACCAAACACACCTTCAGTTGTTAACCACTGATGTGAAGCTACTTTTGCAAAACTGGCCCCCTTATGGGAGATAACATCAGGCATATACTGACCACCGAAGGTGTAGACCAGAAACAGGATCCCGACTACAACAAGAGGCAACCCCAACGCGCGGCGAGTAGCTTCCAACAGTGTAACAATACCGATAAACGCAAATACCAGATCCATCAGGATAGGTGCACCTAACCGATTGGCAAGCTCATCACGCACAATCAGCAGATAGAAAGACGCCGATGATGCGGCCAGCCCCAAAATCCAGTCAGGAATGGTCATTGATGTGTGGCTGGAGTGTTTACTAGCAGGAAAGAGTGCAAAGGCCAAAAAGCTGGCAAATCCCAGATGGATAAACTTTGCCTGATCCTCGTTAAAGGTGGCAAAGTTGAAAATAAAAGGCAGCGGTGATGCATACCAAAGCTGGAAGCAGGACCAGAGGATCAGCAGCGTAATGATAAATCGGTGCTGCAGACCGGAAAAATTTCGATGCCCTGTCTCTGATGCCAGAAAATCGGAGATTCCATCCTCTGGCGGTACATTATCAGTTTGGTCAGCGATACTCATAACCCTGCCTTAGAATCAGAATTACTAACAAAAAAGGGGAGTTAAAGTTCTCCCCTTTGGTTTGAGGCGTTAAACCTCGCTTTTACATCAATCCCGCTTGTTTATAATAGCGGATAGCGCCCGGATGCAGAGGCGCGGATAATCCATCGCGAATCATCTCCTCTTTCTTCAGGTTAGCGAACGCTGGGTGAAGCTTTTTGAAATCATCGAAGTTTTCAAATACCGCTTTGACAACCTGATAGACTACCTCGTCTGGCACCGCTGTTGAGCTGACGAAGGTTGCGCCAACACCGAATGTATGGACATCATTCGGATTACCGTTGTACATACCTCCTGGGATCGTTGCTTTCCGGTAATAGTCGTTTTCAGACACCAGCATATCGATTGCTGGACCAGTTACATCTACCAGTACCGAGTCACAGGAGGTAGCGGCTTCTTTGATCGAACCGCTTGGGTGACCTACGGTAAACACCATCGCATCAATTTTGTTATCACAAAGTGCTTTTGACTGCTCCGAGGACTTAAGTTCCGACGCCAGTGAGAAATCATCCATCGTCCAGTCCTTAGCCTTCATCAGCACCTCCATGGTACCTCGCTGACCCGAACCTGGGTTACCAACATTGACTCGTTTACCCGCTAGATCGTCAAAGTTTTTGATTCCTGCATCTGCGCGAGCCACGACGGTAAAGGGTTCCGGATGCACCGAGAAAACAGCGCGGAGATCTTTATATGGCCCCACCTCTTCAAAACGATTTGACCCGTTGTATGCATGGTATTGCCAGTCCGACTGAACGACACCCATATCCAGCTCACCAGCACGTATAGTATTGAGGTTGTAAACTGAGCCGCCCGTACTCTCTACTGAACAACGGATACCATGCGCTTTACGATCCTTATTCACCAGACGACAGATAGAACCACCTGTGGGGTAATAAACACCTGTCACTCCCCCTGTACCGATCGTAATAAATTGATTTGCCGAAGCGACTGAAGCACCCAGCGACATTGCGACCGCAACACCTGCTCCAATCAGCGATTGTTTCAGCTTCATTATCATTGAACTCTCCTGTTTCGACGCTTTTCTTAACTTTTATTAAGTATAAGATCTGACTTGAATGCCCTTCCCTTTAAAGCGTAGACGTACAACAGTTAGAGTTCCAAAAATTATCACCAGTGCCTGACAAACAGTGACTCAGGTGTCAGAATCTACGCTCAGATTAAGACGGAATGCCTTATGCCTCAATACCACCAGCAGCCAAACTTTTTACTTCCGGATTTATAGGGCGAAAATGAAACACTTCCTTAAACGCTGGGACATTATTCTGTTGATTCTGTCACTGCTGAGCTTTGTTCTGCTGCCATATGTAGATATCTGGAGCTCCCGACTGTTCTATCAGGATGGAGAGTTTTCACTGGGTAACACTTTACCCTTCGTCGTTATTTATGAAGTATTTGGCTTTCTGCCCTACATTATGGTTCCCGGTCTGCTTCTATTGATGCTGTGGGCACTCTGGTACTACAGGAACAAACGTGACCCGTTCCGCCGGACGATTTTTGCTTTCCTGTTTTTTTCTCTGTTGATCGGTCCCGGAGTTTTGGTAAACACCGTAATTAAAAACAACTCGATCGGACGTGCGCGCCCATCTCAAATCGTTGAGTTTGGCGGTGAATCAAAATTCACACCGGCATTTGTCTATTCCGGCGCCTGTAAAACCAACTGCTCTTTTGTCAGTGGCCATGCATCAATGGGTTTTTATTTTATCGCTCTGGGATGGCTGATGCGTTCACGCCGCTGGTTCTGGATAGGCTTTGGCATTGGTACCCTGGTTGGCCTGACACGTATCGTTCAGGGGGGGCATTTTCTGTCAGATACCATTTTTGCGTTCTGGGTGGTCTATTGGACCAATGTGATACTGGCCCGATTAATGACCATACCCTCTCCTTTCAGGCAAGAATAGATCCCGGAATTTGGTCACGATCCCGTTGGGATCCTTGCGACGGGGTCTGGTCGCACTATCAGTGTGAGATCCGTCTGCACGCCGTGCAGGTAGTCAACTGTTCTGCGGATTCGTTGCTACGTACTGTCCGAGCAACCTAAAATAACGCTCGAACAACGGTGATATAGCCTCCCTCTCCAATCTGTTGGGATAGACCCCGAGAGAATCGTTTTCGGGCAGGGTTCCGCTGGCCAGAAAGCTATTACGAAGAGTTGCATCTTCGATAAACGACTCAAATGCCCGAGCGCCTATCTCTTCGGGACGACTCCAGTACAACTGTCCGTTTTTTCGGTCAGCTCTTACAGAGCGTTCTACCAAACTGCTGGCTTTTTGATTGGTTTCATCAAGAAACACTCCTTTATAAAGCGCTGTAAGCGCCGTACAGAGCGGGTGAGACTTTACCGGAAAATCGGCCAGCCAGGCGGTAGTTGCAAATCGCTCTCCAACATTGGCAGCGAACAAGTGCTGAGCTACATAATGATCAAAAGCGTGAAACCACTCATGCGCCAGACTTCCGGCACCCGCGTTTTTAGCTAATGCCAGAACCCGTGCGCTGGGCTGGTAATGCGCCGAAACGCCCGGTCTACCACCGGCTCCGTAATGCAGAGAGAGCTGTCCTCTGAGCGAGATAACTTCGGTTGGAACACCAAGTATCTCTTGAAGATCTAGCAGAGCGATAAAGAAATTTCCTGCCGCAATCTGGCGTTCTGAGTCTTTAACCCAGCTACCGAGACGAATGGAACGGAAATTGAAGAAGTTGCGAATTTCAGAAAAGCCGGGCGAGGCCCCGAGATTACGACTGGGGCCTCGTCGGTATGGCGTATAAGCCATCAGGCGATCAGAGGTCGATAACCAGCAGATCCGATTTGGAGCGTGAGCAGCAAAGCGTAATCATATCGTTCTGTTCATGCTCTTCATCTGTCATATACATATCGCGATGATCAGGCGTTCCTTCAACCACCGGCACCATGCAGGAACCACAGACACCTTCACAGCAGGAAACCGGCACAAACAGCCCCGCCTCTTCCAGAACATTAGCGATAGACTGATCTTCCGGAATCTCATACTCATCACCACTGGAGGCGATTCTGACCTTAAAGGTACCGCTCGCAGAGGTGTCGATCTCAGCATTAAAGTATTCACGGTTCAGCTGTGAAGATTCCCAACCTGCGGCTTTA
>JBFEXW010000207.1:0-4309 GCA_041562495.1 Marinobacterium sp.
ACTGGCATCTGGTTCTCGGCGGCTTCGCGTTCGGTATGTTCTTTATGGCAACCGATCCTGTATCCGCTTCGATGACTAATACTGGTAAGTGGGTATTTGGCGCCCTGATCGGTGTGATGGTTGTATTGATCCGCGTCGTAAACCCTGCTTTCCCAGAGGGTATGATGCTGGCGATTCTGTTCGCTAACCTGTTCGCACCACTGATCGACAACTTCGTCATTCAGGCAAACATTAAACGGAGGCTCGCACGCAATGTCGGCTAATAACGATACTATCAGCAAGACGATTACGGTTTCTGTCTTGCTATGCGTTATCTGCTCGGTAGTGGTGTCAGCGGCCGCTGTCATCCTTAAGCCCAAGCAGGTTGCGAATAAGGATTTAGACCGTAAAACCAATATCCTTGCTGCCGCAGGTCTGTTGGTTCCAGGAAAGTCAGTAGATGAGCTTTTCGCTCAGATCACCACTAAAGTGGTTGATATGGAAACTGGCAAGTTTACCGATGAAGTAGAGGGCGCAACCTTTGATATTCAGCGCGCTTCTAAGGATCCTGCGCTGTCAGTTGCACTGCCACGTGAAGAGGATAAGGCTTCGATCAAGCGTCAGCCTAAGTACATGCCGGTCTATATCGTGCAGGGTGCAAACGGCTCAATTGATAAGCTTATTCTGCCTGTTCATGGCTATGGTCTTTGGTCAACCCTATACGGTTTCCTTGCTTTGGAAGGTGACCTGAACACGGTTGTCGGTCTGGGTTTTTACTCCCATGCTGAGACTCCTGGTCTGGGCGGGGAAGTTGATAATCCCGCATGGAAAGCACTTTGGCCAGGCAAGAAGATCTACGGTGACAATGTAATGGATCCGCAGATCGAACTGATCAAAGGCAAGGTTGAAGGCACAACACCAGACGCTGACTTTAAGGTTGATGGTTTGTCTGGCGCGACTCTGACGAGCCGCGGTGTTACCAATCTGGTTCAATTCTGGATGAGCAAAGATGGCTACGCGCCGTTCCTTGCTAACCTGCGCGCAGGAGGTGCCTGATTATGGCGACTAAAACATCTGAAGTTTTGACGGGTCCTATCGTCAAGAACAACCCGATCGCGTTACAGATTCTGGGTGTGTGTTCTGCTCTGGCAGTCACATCCAACCTGTCTACTGCACTTGTAATGGGTATTGCGGTTTCACTGGTAACAGCGTTTTCCAACCTGTTTATCTCTGCGATCCGCAACCAGATACCGGGTAACATTCGTATCATCGTACAGATGACCATTATCGCTTCGCTGGTAATCGTGGTTGACCAGATTCTGAAAGCTTATGCTTATGAAATATCCAAGCAGCTGTCGGTATTTGTAGGTTTGATTATTACCAACTGTATCGTAATGGGGCGTGCTGAAGCCTTTGCGATGAAGAACCCGCCAGGGGTGAGCTTCATGGATGGTATTGGTAACGGTCTGGGCTACACGGCGGTACTGATGTTTGTAGGTACCATCCGCGAACTCCTTGGTTCAGGTTCGCTCTTTGGTATCGAAATCCTGCCACTGATCAATAACGGTGGCTGGTACCAGAGTAACGGGCTGCTGCTTCTGCCACCGAGTGCATTCTTCCTGATCGGTCTGATGATCTGGCTCCTCCGTACCTGGAAACCGGAGCAGGTTGAGAAGCCTGAGTATGTGATGGCACCAAATACTAAGGGAGCGACTCACTAATGGAACAGATGATTAGCCTTGCAGTTAAGGCGATATTTGTTGAAAACATGGCGCTGTCGTTCTTCCTGGGGATGTGTACCTTCCTGGCGATCTCCAAGAAAGTGCAGACAGCGATCGGTCTGGGTATCTCTGTTGTCGTGGTTCTGGCTATCACTACACCGGTAAACAACCTGATCTATAACCATCTTCTGCGCGAGGGTGCGCTGGCCTGGGCCGGTTATCCGGAGGTGGATCTGAGCTTCCTCGGTTACATTTCGTACATCGGCGTTATTGCAGCGATCGTACAGATCCTTGAGATGTTTCTGGATAAGTTTGTGCCGTCTCTCTACAACGCACTGGGCGTGTTCCTGCCGCTGATCACAGTTAACTGTGCAATCATGGGTGCTGCTCTGTTCATGGTAGAGCGTGATTACACCTTTGGTGAGTCAGTAGTTTACGGTACAGGAGCGGGTATTGGTTGGGCGCTGGCGATTACAGCGCTGGCAGGTATCCGTGAAAAGCTGAAGTACAGCGATGTACCTGAGGGGCTGCGTGGTCTGGGTATTACCTTTATCACTGTAGGTCTGATGGCGCTTGGCTTCATGTCATTCTCGGGCGTACAGCTCTAATCACCTCGATCATAAGGAACGGATTAAGCTATGAATGCAGAAATCATCCTCGGCGTGGTGATGTTTACAGCAGTTGTGCTGGCACTGGTTGCCATCATTCTTGCTGCACGCGCCAAGCTGGTAAGCACCGGTGATGTCACTATTGAGATCAATGACGATCCGGAAAAATCTATTACAGTACCTGCAGGTGGTAAGCTGCTGCAGACGTTGGCAGGCAAGGGAATCTTCCTCGCTTCTGCCTGTGGCGGTGGCGGTACCTGTGCTCAGTGTAAGTGTCAGGTTCTTGATGGCGGTGGTTCAATGCTGCCGACTGAGGAATCTCACTTCAATATGCGCGAAGCCAAAGAGGGTTGGCGTCTGAGCTGTCAGGTTGCGGTTAAGCAGGATATGAAAATTCACGTTGAAGACGATGTCTTTGGTGTGAAGAAGTGGGAATGTACCGTTGAGTCTAACCCGAACGTTGCGACCTTCATCAAAGAGCTGACCCTGCGTCTGCCGGAAGGTGAGAATGTCGACTTCCGTGCTGGTGGTTATGTACAGCTTGAGTGCCCGCCACATGAGATCCAGTACAAGGATTTCGATATTGAAGAGGAGTATCACTCCGACTGGGACAAGTTCAATATCTGGCGTTACCACTCGAAAGTTACTGAGCCGGTTATCCGTGCGTATTCGATGGCGAACTACCCTGAAGAGCGTGGTGTTGTGAAGTTCAACATCCGTATTGCGACACCACCACCGGGACGTGATGATCTTCCTGCGGGTCAGATGTCATCTTACGTGTTCAGTCTGAAACCCGGTGATAAGATCACCGTTTACGGACCCTTCGGTGAGTTCTTTGCGCGTGATACTGATAACGAGATGGTGTTTATCGGTGGTGGTGCAGGTATGGCGCCGATGCGTTCGCACATCTTCGACCAGCTCAAGCGTCTTAACTCTAAGCGTAAGATCAGCTTCTGGTATGGTGCCCGCTCTATGCGTGAAGCCTTTTATCAGGATGAGTACGATCAGCTTGCTTCAGAGAATCCAAACTTTGTATGGCACCTGGCGCTGTCTGATCCTCTGCCAGAGGATAACTGGGACGGTTATACCGGGTTTATCCATAACGTGCTGTACGAAAACTATCTGAAGGATCATGAAGCGCCTGAAGATTGTGAGTACTACATGTGTGGACCTCCAATGATGAACGCGGCGGTTATCAACATGCTGCTTGATCTGGGTGTAGAACGCGAAAATATCCTGCTTGACGACTTTGGTGGTTAAGTTGGGAAAGGACTTTAATAGTCTGCTTAAATGGCCGGTAGCTTTGCTACTGGCCGTTTTCGTTCTGAGTGGCTGTGATCTTCTTAAACGTGATGCAGTTGTCGGATTTGACGGTCAGACCATGGGTACGACCTTCAGTATCCGCTGGGTTGATCCGGATGAATCCCGTATTAACCAGTTTCGTGATCAGATAGGTGAACGGCTTGCCGACGTCAATATGAAGATGTCGACTTACATCTCGGAGAGCGAACTCTCGCGGTTCAATGCGCTACCGGCGGGTTCAGAGATGGAGGTCTCCCCGGAGCTTGCATCGGTTGTGTCAGAGGCGTTGAGTATCAGTCGGCGCTCCGCAGGTGCTTTTGATGTAACGGTCGGACCTTTGGTGAACCTCTGGGGCTTTGGACCGGATGGTCGTGTCACCAAAGCCCCGCCGCGTGAAGAGGTTGAAAAGCATCTGGCTCAGATCGGCTATCAACATATTCAGGTGTTGCAGAACCCTTTGCGTCTGTATAAATCGGGTGCTCAGTATGTCGACCTTTCAGCTATCGCCAAAGGGTATGGCGTAGATGTTGTGGCTGCCTATCTCGAAAGTGAGGGAGTTGTCTCCTATCTGGTCGAGATTGGCGGTGAGCTCAGAGCTAAAGGTGTTAAACCTGAAGGCGAGCACTGGCGAATTGCGATTGAGGCTCCGGTTAGCGGAGAGCGCAGCATAGGGCGTATAATTGAGGTTAAAGACACTGG
>JBFEXW010000208.1:0-4306 GCA_041562495.1 Marinobacterium sp.
CTCAGTCATGCGACCCGCTCGCACGACAAAGCTGCGGATGCGTCGGTGGGGGCGGTTCTGTTCTGCGTCGCTCATTTCTCAAATAATTCCATTAACTTTTCAAATCAGTTCTGTCTGGCAATTCTCAGCCCTGCTCTGGCGAGGATCAGCCAGCCGAGGATCATTAACGCACCACCTATTGGCGTGATCGCCCCCAGTATAGCCCGATCCAGTAATACCAGCAGATAGAGGCTGCCACTAAAGAACACTATGCCAGTTACAAAACACCAACCAGCTACGGCGAAGTATTTTACCTTAAATTGCAGGTAGAGAATTGCTGTCGCGATGATTGCCAGTGCATGCCACAACTGATAGCTCACAGCAGTCTGGAAAACATCAAAGCGATACTCGGTCAGAATCGGCTTCAGCCCATGGGCGCCAAATGCACCTGCAGCAACGCCCAGTGCACCCAAAAGGGCTCCAATAACAATCAGATAACGGTTCAACTCAGCCTCCACCGGATTAATGGCACAAAAAAAGCCGCTAAATGCGGCTTTCTCTCACGCTTATATGGATCAGACAACCATAATCGCGTTTTTAATCTTTTTCATCGCGTTCTTTTCGATCTGGCGAATACGCTCAGCAGAAACCTGATACTTCTCAGCCAGCTCGTGCAGCGTTGCTTTTTCATCCACCAGCCAGCGCTGTGCCAGAATATCACGGCTACGCTCATCCAGTTCAGACATCGCATCGGATAGCTGACGGTTGGAGTTATCCTCCCAGTCCTGATGCTCCAGCAACATCGCCGGATCAGCAGCTTTATCTTCAAGGAACGCGGAGGGTGACATAACGACGGCATCATCGTTGTCATCATCAGTCGGTGCGTCAAAGGCGATATCTGTAGCAGCCATACGCCCTTCCATCTGACGAACAACAGCAGCATCTACGCCGAGATCCTCTGCAATCGCATCAACCTCTTCGTTGTTCATCCAACCCAGACTTTTTTTCTGGGAGCGCAGATTAAAGAAGAGTTTGCGTTGCGCCTTAGTAGTCGCAACCTTAACGATTCGCCAGTTACGCAGGATGAACTCATGCATCTCTGCCTTAATCCAGTGCACAGCAAAAGAGACCAGTCGCACCCCCATGGTTGGATCAAAACGCTTAACCGCTTTCATCAGACCCAGGTTACCCTCCTGAATCAGATCACCTAACGGCAGACCATAACCGGAGTAGCTACGCGCGATATGCACGACAAAACGCAGATGCGACATAACCAGTTGACGCGCTGCGTCCAGATCGTTGTCAAAGTAGAGACGCTCAGCCAGCCCCTTCTCCTCTTCAATAGTGAGGATAGGGATAGTGCTAATATTCTGTACATAACCGTCTACATCACGGCCTGGTGACAGATGTTCAACAACTTGTAAGCTAGTGCCCATTATTCGATTTCAACCTCGATTTTTGCTCTTACAGTTCCTGCACTCGTTGAGTACCTGCCCGAATTGGACAGCGTTTTACCGGAAAAGTTCCATTAGAACCCACTAATATCCAATAAAACAGGATCACAAAAAATACCAGAGTTGGCTATAAACGCAAGGGCAGTGGCGCCATTATTTGGCTACCACGACCTTCCGATAGGAAAGTTTCTCCATAAAGGTTACAACAGACTGAGATTTAATCCCTTAAGGTATTGAATTGGTTCAGCTGCAGGGAAACCGCAATGAATGCCCCCCCCCAGCCCAGTAAAGCACCGCCACAAAGCAGCCAGCCCCAGGCGTTAATGCCTGGCCCCTGAAGTTCAAAACTGCCCAGATAGAGGGTAAACAACTCTCTCAATGGAGCTTCGGCCAATGCCAGCGCGAAATAGATCATCAATAGCGAAAGAAAAGCTCCAACCAGTCCATACCAGAACCCTGCGTAGAGAAAAGGACGACGCACCCAGGCAGGTGTAGCGCCGATCAACAGGCTAACCTCAATCTCTTCCAGACGGGTATTGATCATCATCCGGATACTGTTCGCCACGACCAGCAGAACAGTCAGCCCGAGCAGCAGCGCCAGTATCAGACTGATGCGTTCGAAACTCCTTAGAATCGCGCCAAGACGTTCAATCCAGCGAAGATCAACCTCAGCAAACTCAACCTCATCTCGCGCCAGCAGATCGGTCTTCAACGCCTCCAGCACATCCGGATCTCTATCTTTTGGCAGCACCAGAATCACCGCTGGCAGTGGATTCTGGTCAAAGTAATCAAGCAGTGATCCCAGCTCTGAGTGCTGGCGAAACTCCTTCGCACCAGCAGCACTATCAATCAGTTCAACTGAGATCAGATCGTCACGCAGCAGCAGCTCCCGACTAAAACTATCCACCCGCTCGACAGGCAGATCAGTACGCAGGTAAAGCGATATCTGAGGTTCAAGTTGAGCACTGGGTGCCAGACGTTCGAGATTGCCTAACAAGGTTAAAGAGAAACCCGGAAGCGCCAACGCAACAGCCAGCATAAGGAGTGTAAGCAGTGACGCCAGAGGTGCGGCGATAAGTCTTTGAACAGCAATGACAGCCTCATCGCGGTGATGGGAGACCCAACGCTGAAAATGCGCCTTTCGTCCGATGCGGATCCCGGAAGCGCCCCGCACGCGCGGACGACTCTCGTTAGACATTACGCAGCCGCCCCTGATCAAGAATCAGTACGCGATGTTTCATCCGCTTTATCAGCGCGACATCGTGCGTCGCGATCAGTACTGTCGTACCAACGCGATTAAACTGCTCGAACAGATGCATAATATCCAGTGACAGACGTGGATCGAGGTTACCTGTAGGTTCATCGGCAATCAGTAGTCTCGGCTTATGTACGATCGCACGCGCTATTCCGATACGTTGCTGTTCACCGCTCGACAGCGCCTGAGGATAGGACTGTTCTGCAGTCAGCAAGCCAACACGATCCAGTGCAGCACGCACCCGCCGCCCGATATCCTCCTGCGAGAATCCAGCGATCTGCAACGGCAGCGCAATATTGTTGTAGACATTGCGATCGGCCAGCAGCCGATGGTTCTGATAGACAACACCCAGCGTTCGTCGATACTGAGGCACCTGGATACGTGAGAGTTTGGACAGATTCTGATCGCCAACCCACACCTCACCCCTGCTGGGTTGCTCAACCAGTGTCAGCATCTTCAGCAGCGTACTCTTGCCCGCACCTGAGTGTCCGGTAAGAAATGCCATCTCACCCGATTCGAGTGTAAAGTCGACCGCCTTCAGAGCCTCATGGCCCGTTGCATAACGCTTGTTTACATTCTCGAATCGGATTGCAGACATATGTACTCAGTCAAATAGAGCGTCAACAAAGCCCTTGGCTTCGAAGGGGCGCAGATCGTCGATCTGTTCACCCACACCGATAAAGCGGATAGGCAGCCCAAACTGCTTGGCGATTGCAAAGATAATACCGCCTTTGGCCGTACCATCGAGCTTGGTCAGTGCGATACTGGTTACACCGACAGCCTCTTTAAATTGCTTCGCCTGACTTACTGCGTTCTGCCCGGTGCCGGCATCAAGCACCAGCATCACTTCGTGAGGTGCGCTTGGATCCAGCTTCTGCATGACACGGACAACCTTCTGCAGCTCCTGCATCAGATTATCTTTATTCTGCAAACGACCTGCAGTGTCGGCAATCAACACATCCACACCTTTGGCCTGAGCTGACTGCAGCGCATCGAACAGCACTGAAGCTGAATCCGCTCCGGTATGCTGAGCCACAACAGGGACGTTATTACGCTCACCCCAGACCTGCAACTGCTCAACCGCCGCGGCACGGAAGGTATCGCCCGCTGCCAACATCACCGACTTGCCTTCAGACTGATAGCGTTTAGCCAGCTTACCGATGGTTGTGGTTTTACCCACGCCGTTAACACCGACCATCAGGATAACTGTCGGGGATTTGCTGCTGTCAGGCACAAACGGCTGTTCAACATGACTGAGCAACTCTGCCAGCTCGTCGCGTAGCGCCTGCTGCAGTGCGGCCGCATCACTCAGTTGTTTGCGCTCAACACGATCAGTCAGGCGACCTATGATCTCGGTTGTCGCCTCTACACCCACATCTGCCATCAGCAGCAGGGTTTCAATCTCCTCCATCAGATCTTCATCGATCTCTGGTTCACCGGCAAAGAGCGCACCGATCTGCTCGGTCAGACCCGCTTTGGTACGGCCCAGTCCAGTGCGAACGCGCTCAAAGAAACTTTTCGGAGCAGGAGCAGGAGCAGGAACTGGCTCTGGCTCTGGCTCTGGCTCTGGCTCTGGCTCTGGCTCTGGCTCTGCAGGAGCCTCCTCGACTTCAGCTTC
>JBFEXW010000209.1:0-4259 GCA_041562495.1 Marinobacterium sp.
AGGTTCCGCTAAAAGCGATTACATCTTGTTGGCTTTTTCGACAGCTTCGTCGATACCACCAACCATGTAGAACGCCTGCTCAGGCAGATTGTCGTATTCACCGTTCAGGATACCCTGGAAACCACGGATAGTTTCTTTCAGTGATACGTACTTACCTGGAGAACCAGTGAAGACCTCTGCCACGAAGAATGGCTGAGACAGGAAGCGCTGGATCTTACGAGCACGCGCTACAGTTTGCTTGTCTTCTTCAGAAAGTTCGTCCATACCCAGAATCGCAATGATGTCTTTCAGCTCTTTATAGCGCTGCAGTACACCCTGCACTTCACGAGCAACTTCATAGTGCTCCTGGCCGATAACCAGTGGGTCAAGCTGACGTGAAGTTGAATCCAGTGGGTCTACCGCAGGGTAGATACCGAGCTCAGCGATCTGACGAGACAGTACAACTGTTGCGTCAAGGTGCGAGAAGGTTGTCGCTGGTGATGGGTCAGTCAAGTCATCCGCTGGTACGTATACCGCCTGGATTGAAGTGATAGAACCCGTCTTGGTAGAGGTGATACGCTCCTGAAGAACACCCATCTCTTCCGCCAGTGTTGGCTGGTAACCTACTGCTGAAGGCATACGACCCAGCAGAGCTGATACTTCGGTTCCCGCCAGTGTGTAACGGTAGATGTTGTCGACGAACAACAGTACGTCACGACCTTCGTCACGGAACTTCTCAGCCATCGTCAGGCCAGTCAGCGCTACACGCAGACGGTTACCTGGTGGCTCGTTCATCTGACCGTAAACCATCGCTACTTTCGACTTGTCGAACTGCTCAACGTTTACTACGCCAGCTTCCTGCATCTCATGGTAGAAGTCGTTACCCTCACGAGTACGCTCACCTACGCCTGCGAATACAGACAGACCGGAGTGCTGAGTCGCGATGTTGTTGATCAGCTCCATCATGTTTACGGTTTTACCTACACCGGCACCACCGAACAGACCGATCTTACCACCCTTCGCGAATGGGCATACCAGGTCGATTACCTTGATACCTGTCTCAAGCAACTCGTTAGTCGCTGCCTGATCTGCGTAACTTGGCGCTTTACGGTGGATAGGATAACGCTCCTCTTCACCGATAGGGCCACACTCATCGATAGGGTTACCCAGCACGTCCATGATACGACCCAGAGTCGCTGTACCTACAGGTACAGAAACTGGCGCACCAGTATTGGTAACGTCCAGACCGCGGCTAACACCTTCAGTCTGACCCATTGCGATAGTACGTACGACACCGTCACCCAGCTGCTGCTGAACTTCCAGTGTCAGGTTGGTTTTAGTGACGTTCAGTGCGTCATAAACCTTCGGCACATCTTCGCGTGGAAACTCCACGTCGACTACTGCACCGATAATCTGAACAATACGTCCGCTACTCATGTTCGGATCCTCTTAACTTATTAACCTGTTCACTGCTTAAACAGCCGCAGCACCACCAACGATCTCAGAAATCTCCTGAGTAATCGCTGCCTGACGAGCTTTGTTGTAAACCATCTGAAGCTCATCAATAAGGTTGCCAGCGTTGTCTGTTGCGTTTTTCATCGCCAACATACGTGCTGCCTGTTCACAGGCGATGTTCTCAACCACTGCCTGGTACACACATGACTCGATATAGCGAGTGAGTATTCCCTCAAGGAGATCACGCGCATCGGGCTCGTAGATGTAGTCCCAGTGATGGTTAAGACTCTCGTCGTCTTCCTCAGCCTGAAGCGGCAGAAGTTGCTCTACAGTTGGCTTCTGAGTCATGGTATTCACGAACTCGTTGGATACAACATAAAGCTGATCCAGCTCGCCAGCGCTGAATTTGTCGAGCATTACTTTTACCGCACCAACCAGCATCTCCGCTTCCGGTGCATCGCCGAGGCCGCCTTTAGCTGCCACTACGTTACCACCGTAATTTTTGAAGAAACTGATCGCCTTCGAGCCCATTGCACAGATATCCATCTCGATATTCTGGCCTTTGAACTCTTTCATCTTGCTAACAGCCGCCTTGAACACATTGATGTTCAGGCCGCCGCAGAGTCCGCGATCTGATGCAACGATAATGAAGCCAACACGTTTAACTTCATTATTCTGCATATACAGATGGGAGTACTCAGGATTGGCTTTTGCCAGGTGCTGAATCACTCCGCGGATGCTGCGAGCATACGGACGGGAAGACTGCATGCGATCCTGTGCCTTACGCATTTTCGACGCAGCAACCATTTCCATGGCACTGGTGATTTTGCGTGTGCTACCGATACTCGCAATTTGCGTCTTAATCTCTTTTCCGACTGCCATAGTTCCGCCTCTATCTCTCGACTTAGTCCCGGCTGACCGCGACGCGATCAGCCGCTGTGCTCATAATTGAGCGCTTACCAAGTCTGGGTAGATTTGAACTTCTCGATGCCAGCTTTGAACTGTGCAGCGATTTCATCGTTGTAATCGCCTGCTTCGTTCACTTTAGCCATCAAATCAGCAAATTCGCTATTGAAGTAAGCGATCAGCGTTGATTCGAATGCACCGATTTTGTTCAGTTCTACATCTTTCAGGAAGCCTTCGTTCGCAGCGAACAGACTCAGGCCCATCTCAGCGACGGACATTGGAGAGTACTGTTTCTGCTTCATCAGCTCAGTTACGCGCTGACCGTGCTCAAGCTGAGCGCGGGTCGCTTCGTCGAGGTCAGAAGCAAACTGCGAGAACGCTGCCAGCTCGCGGTACTGTGCAAGAGCCAGACGTACACCACCACCAAGTTTCTTGATGATCTTAGTCTGAGCCGCACCACCTACACGTGATACTGACAGACCTGCGTTGATTGCAGGACGGACACCAGAGTTAAACAGACTGGTTTCGAGGAAGATCTGACCGTCTGTGATCGAGATAACGTTGGTTGGTACGAACGCCGAAACGTCACCACCCTGAGTCTCGATTACAGGCAGAGCTGTCAGAGAACCGGTCTTGCCTTTTACTTCACCATTGGTGAATTTTTCTACGTAGTCAGCGTTTACACGCGCCGCACGCTCAAGCAGACGAGAGTGCAGATAGAATACGTCACCTGGGTATGCTTCACGACCTGGCGGACGACGCAGAAGCAGAGAGATCTGACGATAAGCCCAAGCCTGTTTGGTCAGGTCATCGTAGATGATCAGTGCATCTTCACCGCGGTCACGGAAGTATTCACCCATTGCACAGCCAGCGTATGGTGCCAGGAACTGCATTGCTGCAGGGTCAACTGCACCCGCTGCTACAACGATGGTGTGATCCATCGCGCCGTGCTCTTCAAGCTTACGTACTACGTTAGCGATAGTAGACTGTTTCTGGCCCACTGCTACGTAGATACATTTGATACCAGTACCTTTCTGGTTGATGATCGCGTCGATCGCAATTGCCGACTTACCGATCTGACGGTCACCGATGATCAGCTCACGCTGGCCACGGCCGATTGGTACCATTGCATCGATCGCTTTCAGACCAGTCTGGACTGGCTGATCAACTGACTGACGAGCGATAACGCCTGGCGCTACCTTCTCTACAGCGTCTGTCAGCTGTGCGTTGATTGGACCTTTACCGTCGATTGGGTTACCCAGTGCGTCTACAACGCGACCAAGTAGCTCAGGACCTACAGGTACTTCAAGGATACGACCAGTACATTTAGCGGTCATTCCTTCTTTAAGACTCTGGTAATCACCCAGTACTACGGCACCGACAGAGTCACGCTCAAGGTTAAGCGCCATACCATAGACGCCACCAGGGAACTCGATCATTTCACCGTACATTACGTCGGCGAGTCCGTGGATCAGGATGATACCATCGGATACGCTAACGATTGTGCCCTCGTTACGGGCTTCAGAAGACACATCCAAAGATTCGATGCGCTTCTTGAGAATCTCGCTGATCTCAGATGGATTCAGTTGCTGCATTTTTATTCCTCACACTCAGGAATTCATCGCTTCGGCCAGTTTCGCCAGTCGTGCACGAACAGAACCGTCGATCACAAGGTCATCAGTACGAATTACGACACCGCCCAATATAGATTTATCTACATTTGCGGTGATCGCGACTTCACGACCCAACTTAGTGCTAAGCGCCTGAGCCAGTTTTTGCTGCTGCTCATCAGCTAGCTCATAGGCAGTTGTCAGACCCACTTCGATTGAAGCTTCCTGAGCTGCTTTCAGCTTTTTGAATTGCGCTGCAATTTCCGGTAGCAGAGCCAAGCGGCCATTTTCAGCCAACAGACCCAGAAG
>JBFEXW010000210.1:0-4255 GCA_041562495.1 Marinobacterium sp.
CATCTTTTGCCTCTTTTTACTGCAGCTTTTTTCAAAGCCTTTATCTGTTCCATTGTTGGAACTACTTACATGGCTGCGCCAGAACCTAGTTTTGGCTACAACCGCTCTCTGCGGGCCTAATGGCCCAATTAACATCTGCTCAGCATGACTGAGTCAGACACTAAATATAGCGCTGTTTTTTTTCGTTTGCATGACAGTTGCAAAGCTCGGAAACCTAAAAGCTGGGGAAGCAAACTTCTCTGGCGATAGTTCAACGAACAGATACAGCAGTTAAACGCTGAAACGAGAGTGGGAATCAATGCGGGCGTCCTTCACCAAGGGATCTAAGATCCAGAGCTTTTTGAGGCTCAATCCGCAGATTTTTCAAAAACAACCTAATCTCCATGCTCAAGATGAGCATTAAGAAGTCGATTTCACAACTTCTTAATATATCCTGAAGCCGATAATACATTGGACAGCATTAAATACAACAACTCTTTTAATTCTGACCATTTCTTATGCGCTGTTTTGGCTTTTTCGGCTTACGCGGTGAAGCAGAGCGCCCTGTAGGAGGCAATCCGGTATGTTGAGTCAGCATCGGACGACCGCGGCTCTCACCTGTTCTGCGCCCGTTGATAGCTGAATTTTTGCGACGCGGCGACTTATAAGCCAGCTGTTCTTCAGGCTGATTCTCCGGGATCAACTGATGCGGTTTTTCACCAATCAGATCAGCTCGTCCCATCTCTCGCAGCGCATCTCTCAGCAGAGGCCAGTTTTCCGGATCATGCCAGCGCAGAAACGCCTTGTGGAGACGACGCTGCTTCTCTCCCTTTACGGTCTCGACCTTTTCTGCACTACGTTTGTAACTAAGACGTTTCAGTGGATTTCGTCCGCTATGGTACATCGCCGTTGCTGTTGCCATTGGCGATGGATAAAACGCCTGAACCTGATCCGCCTTAAAGCCATTCTCTTTCAGCCAGAGCGCCAGGTTCATCATATCTTCATCGGTCGTACCCGGGTGCGCCGCGATGAAATAAGGGATCAGATACTGCTGCTTACCCGCCTCTTTCGAGAACTTCTCAAACATCTTTTTGAACGCGTTATAGGTCCCAATACCGGGCTTCATCATATGATCCAGCGGGCCACGCTCGGTGTGCTCCGGCGCTATCTTGAGATATCCGCCAACATGATGTGTCACCAGTTCACGGACATACTCAGGATCCTCAACCGCCAGGTCATACCTCAGGCCAGAAGCGATAAGGACCTTTTTCACACCTTTGGTTTTTCGTGCTTCCCGATATAGCTCAGTTAGTGCTGAGTGGTCGGTATTCAGATTGTGACAGATCCCCGGATAGACACAGGAAAGTTTGCGACAGGACTTCTCGATCACTTCAGATTTACAGGCGATACGGTACATATTAGCGGTCGGACCGCCGAGGTCGGAGATCACTCCGGTAAAACCGGGAACCTTATCGCGAATCTCTTCAATCTCATTCAGTATAGACTCCTTCGAGCGGTTCTGAATGATACGCCCCTCATGCTCGGTGATTGAGCAGAAGGTACAGCCGCCGAAGCAGCCACGCATAATATTCACCGAGAAACGGATCATCTTATACGCCGGGATCTCCTCACCTTTATATTTCGGATGCGGAACACGCGCATAGTTCAGACCAAATACATAGTCCATCTCTGCTGTCGACAGCGGTATCGGTGGCGGATTCAGCCAGATCTCCTGATCACCCTGCTGCTGCACCAACGCTCTGGCATTACCAGGATTAGTCTCCAGATGAAGTACCCGGCTGGCGTGCGCATAGAGTACCGGGTCATTACTGACCTTTTCGAAAGAGGGAATACGGATAACTGTGCGACTGCGATCCAGATGAGGTTTAGGATCAAGGTGCAACACCTGTACCTCATCCTGCTGTGCGCTTTGTTCTGATTGCTGTTCGATTTTGCACGCACTCAGATCATGCGTATTAACATAGGGATTGATGATGCGATCAATCTTTCCGGGACGATCAATACGGGTTGAATCGATCTCCATCCAGCTTTCAGGTGTATCCCGGCGCACAAATGCAGTACCGCGAATATCACTCAGCTGATCAATAAACTCGCCCTGATCCAACCGCTGGGTCAGTTCCACGATTGCACGCTCCGCATTACCAAACAGCAGAATATCTGCCCTGGAATCAAGCAGAATTGAGCGACGCACCTTATCCTGCCAGTAGTCGTAATGTGCGATACGACGCAGAGAGGCTTCGATACCACCCAGCACAATCGGCACATCTTTATAGGCTTCTCTGCAACGCTGGCTATACACAATACTGGCGCGATCAGGGCGTTTACCCGCCTTACCGCCCGGGGTATAAGCATCATCGGAACGAATTTTCCGATCAGCCGTATAGCGGTTGATCATTGAGTCCATATTGCCCGCCGCCACACCAAAATAGAGTCGCGGCTTACCCAGTGCTTTAAACGGATCAGCGGATTTCCAGTCAGGTTGAGCGATAATACCGACTCTGAATCCCTGAGCCTCCAGCAGGCGACCAATAATCGCCATACCAAAGGAGGGGTGGTCAACATAGGCATCACCAGTGACGATAATTACATCACACTGATCCCAGCCCAAGCGATCCATCTCTTTTCTGGACGTAGGAAGGAACTGAGCTGTGGTGACCGGTTCAGTCGCCGGGATAATTGATAGCGCAGGTAATTGCATGGAAGCCTCGTAGATTCTTAAGGCTAGTATAACCTATTGACCGGCTTCCTCCCTCTCTAACGCGGGTATTGATAGCGATTTAAACGCCTCTCCAAAAACCGAAAAGCCAGAATAAAAACGGCGGCTATCAGCAGATAAAGAACCCCTGCCGCAAAAAAGATCTCCAGTGGCGTATAGGTACGTGCAATCACTGTACGCGCCATACCGGTCAGATCGAGCAGGGTAATAGTCGATGCCAGAGCGCTGCCTTTCAGCATCAGAATCAATTCATTACCATAGGCCGGCAATACGATACCAAAAGCCCGAGGAAGAATAATGCGTTTAATCTGAGTCCGGCGGTTCATACCAAAGGCAGCCGCCGCCTCAAGCTCACCTTTGGGAATTGACTGAATCGCACCGCGGATCAACTCGGCACTATAGGCAGCGGTATTTAACGTAAAGGCCATTAGCGCACACCAGTAGGGTTCGCTAAAGAAGTTCCACAGAAAGGTGTGACGGATCAGATCAAACTGAGCACTGCCATAGTAGATCAGAAAGATCTGTACCAGCAGCGGCGTACCTCGAAAAAAATAGATATAGGCCCAAGGAAGAGCCGATACCCAGCGGTTTGATGAGGCTCTCATCAGCGCCATAGGAACAGCGATCAACAACCCGGCAATGGCAGAGATAGCCACCAGTTCGAGGGTCAGCCATACGCCATCTATCAGTCTCGGCAGATACTCCCAGATAACAGACCAGCTCCAGTTCATCGCGCACCTCCGGAGTAAAGCGCCGAATCAGCCCTGCGTTCCATCCAGGTCGTAGTCAGCGTCGCAATTGCGCTCAGTCCAAGATAAATAAGCGCCGCCGCCATATAATAGGTGAACGGCTGTTTAGTCGAACCTGTTGCCACATAGGCCTGACGCATCAGATCGTTCAGACCAACTACCGATACAAGAGCCGTATCCTTCAGCAACACCTGAAACAGATTTCCCAGCCCCGGCAGTGCAAGCTTCCATACCTGAGGAAGAATCACCCGGGTAAAGGTCTTGAGTGGCGTCATACCCAGTGCAGCAGCTGATTCCCACTGCCCTTTCGGCACGGCAATTAAAGCTGCCCGGAACACCTCAGTCGCATAGGCACCAAAGGCGATCGACAGTGCCGCAACGCCTGCTGCAAAGGGGCCAACCTCAATGTACTCGGTATAGCCAAAGTTTTCCGCTATGGCCATCAGAATCATCGAACCGCCGAAATAGATAGTGAGTACCAACAGTAGCTCCGGCACTCCCCTGATCAGCGTGGTATAGAGGGTAGCGATCACCTTAAGGGCTCGGTAGGGCGACAACTTTGCAGCAGCTCCGAGCAGGCCAAACAGCAGACCAAACAGCAAACTAACCAGCGCCAGCTGAACCGTTATCCTGGCACCCTGCCAGAGAAGTGAACCAAAACCTTGAAGATCGAACATTCAGCCTGCACCTCGGAGAGGGTGACAGCACCCTCCCCGGCATTCAGATTAATAGATAGAGAAAGGGAAATACTTAGCGTTAATCTCCGCGTATATACCCTTATCAACAATCG
>JBFEXW010000211.1:0-4237 GCA_041562495.1 Marinobacterium sp.
AAATTTGAGCAGAAATAGGGATTAATAGCGTTTCTCACTCCCACTCCATCTCCTCGAACACACGCTGAGCGTTTGCACCATGGATCTCATCGTAAACAGCGAGATATGAGAAGCGACTTTGATCGATGTCGGAAACCGACTGCATATCACCGCCCAGATCGAGAATCTTGCTAACCTCTTGCCGTAGGAATTTCAGGTAATCGAGTGTATCCCGTTTAGCGGTTTCCACTGTAGTGGGGTGGCCATGCCCGGGCACAACTATGCGCGGGTTTAGCTGATCAATCCTGTCGAATGCCTGAATCCAGGGTTTATGCGCTGACTGAGCACCCACACCCAGCAGACGCTCTACATAGACAACATCGCCGCTAAACAACACGCCCGATTGCGGTAACCAGACGAAGTTCTCATTAGCAGTATGAGCATGACCTACCGGAATGACCGAAAAGGTTACACCACCGAGCGTAAAATCCAGCTGCTGCTCAATCTGCGTTTTCGCGATTTCTGGAACTGTACCTGTCCAGGCCTGTTGAGTGAGCGATCTCATCGTCTGGGTCTGCGCGTCCTGACGAGCTGAGTGATCCGCTGCCGTTTCTCTTGCGGTAATGGTTTCAGCGCCCTGTGAAGCGAAGTAGTGGTTACCGAACCAGCGATGATCCTGTCCCCCGGTGTTGATCACCTTAACCACAGGAAGGTTGGTGACTGTTCTGATCTCGCGTTCAATAGCGGCGGCTCCCTGCTGTGTGCCGCCCGCATCGATAAGCACAACACCCTCATCAGTCACCACAAAACCGAAGGTGGCATTATCGCCAAGGTTTTCAGCGGAGCGCTGTTCTAGAGGACCTACGATCGCATAAATATTCGTCGATACCTCTACGGTCTCCAGCAGATCAGAAGCGATACTGGTTGAGGAGAGCAGTGACAGGGTGATAAAGGAACAGAGTAGTTTTCTCATGATTGCTCTCTTGTATCTGTGGATTTAAGTATTCCAGGCGTTTCCATCGATTAATGAATCATATCGATTTTTACAGATTTGTCGCTAAGGCTAAAGGGGCCTGTCAGCTAACGATAGCAGGTTATTATCGCTCAGGGCTGCAACCATAAACTCTGCGAAATCGGTACGCCTTACAAAATTACCAGCCAGTGCTGGATCACCGATATGGGATTCATTCACGCCCCAGGGAACGAGTATACAGAGTACTCCATCACATCCCTTCTCCGCTCATCGTTATTTCCCGGGTATAGACTGATATCCCTACCAAAGTGTGTGAGCTTTCGATGCTTTGTTCCCTGCGAACAGCATTGACCTCATAACCGTGCTTTAGGGCGTGTTGGATCAGATACTGACCGAGCTTTCCGGACGCACCGATAAAGCATACTTCCTTCGCGTTTTTGTACTTCATGATTTAACACTTAAATCATTTATTAAGGGTAGACCTACTGCTACAGGACAGCTCGCTAAAAGAACAGACAGAGTTATTTAAAGGTTTCCTGAGATTGATCTTGCTATAGTGGTCGCACGAGTCAAAGGTTGGCTGATTCTATGGATATATCACTGATTCCAATTCTGATCGCTACGTTTATCTGCATCTGTTTCGACTTTACCAATGGCTTTCATGACTCCTCCAATATGATTGCCTCATCCATCGCTTCACGTGCGATGCCGCCAACGGCAGCGGTGGTGATCGTTGGCATTTTTACGTTTCTCGGGCCTATGTTGGGCGGCACGGCAGTCGCCAATACCATCGGTTCAATCGTTCAGTTAGAAAGCTTGCCAGAAGCGCTTTCTCTTAGGGTAGTGATCTGCGGCTTGTCGGCCGCCGTGTTGTGGAATCTGCTGACCTGGTGGCGAGGAATCCCTTCGTCATCTTCACACGCGCTGGTCGGTGGACTTGCCGGTGCAGTGACCATGGCAACCGGGCCACAGCATGTAGCTTGGGGCTTTGAAGCACTGTTAAATGGCACGCTGAGTGGTGTGACCAAGGTGTTACTGGCGCTTTTTCTATCGCCGCTGCTGGGCTTTGGTGTAGGTTTCCTGTTACATCGTATTACCCTGTTAGTGTTGCGAGGCGCGAGTCCCAAGATCAACAATAAACTGCGTAAAACTCAGTGGCTGACAGTTGCAGGGCTGGCTTTTTCGCACGGCGCTAACGATGCACAGAAAAGTATGGGGATATTGACGCTATGTCTGGTGTTAAGTGGTCATCTGGAGAGCTTCGTTGTACCGTTCTGGGTGGTGCTGGTCTGCTCGATAGCGATTACACTGGGGACGCTGATGGGTGGCTGGCGGATTGTCAGAACGCTTGCGTTCGCCATCTACAAGATACGTCCGTTACACTCGCTTAACTCCCAGTTAACATCAGGGATACTGGTATTTGTGGCATCGCTTGGCGGTGCGCCGGTTTCCACCACCCATGTCGTGTCTTCGTCGATTATGGGGATCGGCGCATCCGAACGCCCGCGAGCAGTACACTGGAGTAAAGCGTACGAGATCGGTCTGACCTGGGTGCTGACGATACCCGGATCGGCTGTGCTCGCCAGCATTGTGTACTATCTAGTAAACCTCTCATCTACGATCTTTTGAGTGATTAATTCTATGGATAAGAAACCTCTGCCTCTGTGGAAACGCTTCTGGTACCGGCTGGTTCCTGAACAGCCCGACTTTTTCCAGTTGCTCAGTACGCAAAGTGCACTGGTTACCGAAACTATCCGTGACCTTGAGTACTATATGAGTACTTCAGACAAGGTGACGGCAGATCTGCTCAGTCAGACTGAACACGAAGCTGATACAGCGAAACAGGATAGTCTGCATCAACTCAACCGGTCGTTCTCTACGCCGATTGATCGTGAAGATATTTACCGCGCTATTGAAGCGATGGACTGGATCGTTACCCACTGCAAAAGCACCATCAACGAGATGATTGACCTTAATGTTTCGCCCGATGATCAGATGCAGTTGATGACGCAGGAGCTGCTACTGGGTTGCCGGGCACTGGAATCCGGTTTTGCTTTGCTGCACAAGCATCCGGATCAGGCGGAAGATCAGGCCCACCTGGCACGTCGCGCTCATCGCCATATTGAACGTCAATACCGGCATGGTCTGATGCAGCTGTTTCAGGGGGAAGTGACGGTCGAGATGCTGCGCAAACGGGAGATCTACCACCACCTGATGGATGGCTCCCGTCATATCCATGCAGCCGCCAATGTGCTCGAGGATATCGTGGTTAAGCTCTATTGAGCCCAAAAACCGTATTCCAATTGTTAGCTATCTATGCTCGCGAGATAGTTTTTAAAATTCCGGGAGTCCCAGATACTAAAATCTTAATATAGACTACTATGAAATTACTCCCGATAACTTAAGTCGCTAGTTAGCTGTTAATACTTAAGTTGATACTTCAGTTGTTGATGGAAGTGAGTGATGAACAGATTAAGATTTGTAAAAAGTACAGTGACAGGGGTTCTGCTATTGGTATCACCCTTAAGTTTCGCCCAGACTGCATTTGAACAGTTCTTGCAACAGCAGGATAAAGCCTATAGTCAGTATCGTATCGCGCTGTTCCAGTCGAGCAAAGGTGATCAGGCTGCAGCCCAAAAGGCGGCTGAATCTTTCGATCAGCAATGGAAAGCGGTTGCAGATAAATTCAGAGATATGCCTCCAGAGGTCTTTGCCAGCGATAAGCTGTGGCAGCAGACCTTAGAACAGGTGACACGCCATGCTGATGAAAGTGTTAAACAGATTAAAGCCGGGCAACTGACTGAAGCGCATGAAACACTGGAATCTGTTCGGGATGAACTGGGGCAGTTACGCCAGCGTAACCACATAGAGCTGTTCAGCGATCATGTGAATTCCTATCACGAGGTGATGGAGGTGCTGCTGGAAATGACAACGGATGCCGGTTTAGCTGAGTCTGCTTTGCCACAGGTACGAGAGAAGCTGGGTGCATTGAGCTATCTGTTAGATCAGATGCAGCGCAGTGCTCCGGTGGAGTATCGACAGAACAATAAATACAAAGAGCTGGAAAACGGGGTTCTGACGTCCGTTACCAATTTGCGAACAGCACTTGATCAGGCATCTGTGGCAGATGTAACTAAAGCGATCAATGCGCTGAAACCCGCATACGCTAAATTCTTCGTTGCCTTTGGGTAGTCCCAGTAGGCGCATTTGGTACCCAATTCTGACACCTGATAGGTATAAATATGAAATTAGTGAGTAGTGATCTAACCGAAGGTGAGGTGATCC
>JBFEXW010000212.1:0-4219 GCA_041562495.1 Marinobacterium sp.
ATTATCTCTTTGATGACAAAAGAGGCGCGATTGCTCTGATCCTTTGTTCAGTTATCTGGGGTATCACTCTGATCGTTCAGAAGTGTTGCGTTAAACAGCTCAGTATCCATCTGATACTGCTGCCTTTCCTCCTTCTGATCACCTACTTTCAGATAAGTGATGGAGGGCTGAGGACTCCGCATTCGGGTTGGCTGATAATCGGCCCGATTCTTGTGTTGATGATGAGTGGTACCGCTCCAGCGATCTATTGGTTGCTGGCGATTGTTGTAGTAGAGCTATTGGTGCTGTTTTTTTCTCCGATGTTGGGGGAGTTCTATGCGCCATATCTCTCCTCTGTTCCCGATAAATATCGTTACTATGACTACCTGATCAGTATCTCTGGGCAGATGGCGACCCTGTTTATTCTTGTCTATTTTATTGAGGGGGCGCGCAATCAGATGTACAAACGGCTTGAGCGTAGCAGTAGCGAACTCAGCGAAACTAATTCAAAACTTGAATCGGCGTTAAGTGAGCTCGATAACCACCGCTTGAATCTCGAACATCTGGTCAAAGAGCGAACAGCTGAATTGGAGAAAGCGAACCAGGCCAAGTCCGAGTTTTTGGCTAATATGTCGCATGAGATCCGAACACCGATGAATGCAATCATTGGAATGAGTCATCTTGTGCTACAAACGGAGCTCGATCACAAACAGCGGGATTACATAAAGACGATCAACCATTCGGCGGATTCGCTACTTCTCATTATCAATGACATCCTCGACTTTTCGAAAATCGAGGCCGGTAAACTGGATATGGAGATGGTACCTTTCCAGTTGCGAATGACCCTCCATCACCTGTATCGACTGATGGAAGCGAAAGCGAAGGAGAAGCATCTGATTTTATCGGTAGATGTGAGTCCGGATGTGCCTGACCAACTGGTTGGGGATGCGTTGCGTCTTGGTCAGGTGCTTATCAATCTGGTGAGTAACGCTATTAAGTTCACTGAAAAGGGGCGGGTGTTAATTCGGGTAGTCTCCTTTGGAGAGACTGATAGCGGCAGGTTGAAAGTTGAGTTTTCCATATCCGATACCGGAATCGGCTTAACTAAAGAGCAGATTGATAATCTCTTTCAGTCCTTTAATCAGGCTGATACGTCAACGACCCGAAAATATGGCGGAACAGGTTTGGGGCTGGCAATTTCCAGATCGCTGGCCCAAATGATGGGAGGAGATATTAGCGTTGAAAGTGAGTACGGGGTAGGTAGCACTTTCCGTTTTACCGCTGAGTTTGAACCGGCGCAGGTGTCGACTGAAACTGATTCAGGCGAGCAGGATAAGTCGGATTTTCGAATAGATACGGGAATTCGGGGGGCTCATCTGCTAGTGGTCGATGATGACCATGTGCATCGTATGCTTGCCACCGAACTGTTGGAGCGGGCGCAGTTTCGGGTGACCTGCGCCTCAAATGGAAAACTCGCGCTGGATATGATTCGGGGAGGCAAGTTTGATGCGGTATTGATGGATCTGCAAATGCCCGAGATGGATGGTTATGCGACGGCTGAGGCGATTCGTACGGAGCTGAGGGAGGTTGATCTGCCTGTTATTGCGCTATCCGCAAATGCGATGAGCGGAGAAAAGCAGAAATGTCTGGATGCAGGGATGAGTGATTATCTGTCTAAACCGGTCAAACCGAATGAGTTATATGCAGCGCTGCAGCGCTGGATAGTGACAGATAGCCAGCAGCCATAGTATCCGTTTGAAACACCCTGGATGATCTTGTGACAGCGTTCGTACATGGCGAAGTACCCGGTCCTCCTAATAGAACGATATAATCTGCTTCTTATTCACATTACTCTCATTAACTTATCGAAAATTAATGCAGTCATTAACGCTGATAAACGGCAGTGCTACCCGAACGCTGGCTTCGACTGATCGAGGCTTTTCTTATGGTCAGGGGGTGTTCACTACGATACGGGCGAGTCAGGGTCGGATGTTACTTTGGGATTCGCATCTGAAACGATTGCTTGAGGGTTGCGAACGGCTTGGGTTTCCAATCTCTAACTTGGGTAAGTTGCTACTGAAAGAGATCGGGATCCTGCCTAAGACAGATCTGGTGATTAAGATTGTTTTGACTGCCGGAATTGGTCCGCGCGGTTATACAACACCGGCTGAGATCTACCCAACACGTGTCATCCAGATCGACCCTCTGCCCAAGCGACTGTTAGAGCCGGAGCCAGCCAACCTGCGCCTCTGTACAACTCGACTGTCGATTCAGCCAGCGCTGGCAGGAATAAAACACCTTAACCGTCTGGAACAGGTGCTGGGACGTAGTGAGTGGACGGATCCTGATATTCAGGAGGGCGTGATGCTGGATACTGAGGGAAGTGTGGTAGAGGGAACCTATACCAATATCTTCTGGGTAAAGGGATCTCAGCTTTTTACACCGGATCTCAGCGGATCGGGTGTGGCTGGCGTGATGCGTGCTCAAGTTATTCAGATCGCCAGATCATTAAATATTCCGGTTGAGATCGGAAAGTTTCCACTTAGCTCGGTGATCGAAGCTGATGAGGTGTTTCTGACCAACGCGCTTGTTGGTATCCTCCCTGTGAACTCTTTGGCTGAGGTGCAGTTGCATCAGAACGAACTGACCTCAGTATTGGCATCCCGATTAAACGAGGTACTGGGTGTTTAAAAAGCTTGTCGCTCTGCTGATTTTAACAGCTGTCGTTTTGGTCGGCTGGACCTATAACCGTATTGAATCTTTGCCTCAGCAGACTTTGGGGCTCACTCAGGATACATTGATAAGTGTTGAGAAGGGTACAACAGCGAATCAGTTTGCCCAGATATTGCAGGCCAAAGGGTGGATCGATGATGCGCGCTGGATAAAAGTGCTCTATCGCTTGAAGCCAGAGCTGACAGCGATAAAAGCCGGCGAATACCAGCTTCAGGCCGGAATGACTCTGGGAGAACTCTATACGATTGTGCTATCTGGTGAGTCTGTCCAATATCGGGCAACTCTGATAGAGGGTTCAACCGTCAAGGAGCTGTTGGCAACCCTGAAAGAGAATGATGCGCTAGTGCATACACTCAACGCGGAGGATGCTAAGTCTCTGGCTAGCGAACTGGATCTGGATCAAGACTCGGCAGAGGGGCTGTTTCTTGCTGAAACCTACCATTTTGAGCGAGGAACGACTGATCGGGCGATGTTACTGCGTGCGCATCAGATGCTGACTGATGCGCTGGATCAATACTGGGCGGAGCGTCCAGACTCCCTGCCATTGAAATCAGCATATGAAGCTCTGATTCTGGCATCGATTGTTGAAAAAGAGACGGGACTGTCCTCGGAGCGTCCGCAGATTTCGGGTGTGTTTATCCGCCGTTTGAATCGTGGCATGAGACTGCAGACAGATCCGACCGTAATCTATGGTATGGGTGATAAGTATCAGGGAAATATTACGCGTAAAGATCTGCAGACACCGACGGACTACAACACCTATGTTATCGCCGGCCTCCCGCCAACACCTATAGCAACGGTCGGACGTGAAGCGTTGCAGGCAGCGCTGAATCCCGCAGAAGGGCGCTCACTCTATTTCGTAGCACGTGGCGACGGTTCTCATCAGTTTTCTGATACGCTTAAACAACATAATCAGGCAGTGCAGGAGTATCAGTTGAAGCGTCGCAACAACTACCGTTCGGCACCGGGAGAGAGCTAAGTGCGCGGGAAATTTATAACGCTGGAAGGCGGAGAGGGGGTTGGTAAAACCACAAATCTTAACTTTATCCGGGATGTTCTCGAACAGAAACAGATTGATCTGGTGATTACCCGGGAGCCGGGTGGTACCGAACTGGCAGAGCGTATCCGTTCGTTGCTACTAACTCCCAGTGAAGAACCGATTGCATCGATGACTGAGCTGTTGCTGGTATTCGCAGCACGCGCCCAGCATATAAATCAGGTGATCAGGCCTGCTTTGGAGCGCGGCCAGTGGGTGCTCTGTGATCGTTTTGTAGATGCGACCTTTGCGTATCAGGGCGGTGGTCGACAGCTGGATCAAACCCTTATTACCGAGCTGGAACGTCTGGTTCTAAGAGGCCTTAAGCCGGATTTAACCCTTCTGTTGGACCTGCCGGTAGAGCAGGGCATGGCCAGAGCGCGCGCCCGTGCAGAACTGGACCGTTTTGAGAAAGAGCAACTGTCTTTTTTTGAGGCAGTACGTTCGGTTTATCTCGAACGTGCGACTCAG
>JBFEXW010000213.1:0-4194 GCA_041562495.1 Marinobacterium sp.
ATTCTTTAGAGCAATCAGCAGGCCCAGTCCAACAAAAGCGCCGGGAGGGAGTATAGCAAATAGGAACTTGGGATAGTTCTCGGAAATTACCCAGTGCCAGCTACGTGCAGACTCACCAAACAGCAACTGCATATTGGCAAACAGCGCACCTGTCCCGATTAGCTCACGAGCTCCGCCGAGAACCAGCAGGACCGCCATAAAGCCCAGCGACATGCTCAGGCCATCAAGTACCGACTCCTTCAGTGGGTTTCGCGAAGCAAAGGCATCAGCGCGTCCCATAATGACACAGTTGGTTACGATCAGCGGAATAAAGATTCCCAGAATCAGATAGAGCTCATAGGTGAAGGCCTGCATCAACAGCTCAATCGCCGTCACGAACGCGGCAATGATCATGACAAAGATAGGCAGACGTACCGTTTCAGGTACCAGAGAGCGGAACAGTGAGATTGTCAGGTTAGAGGCGGTCAGTACTACCAGCGTTGCCAGTCCCAGTCCCATCGCGTTAACCACAGAGTTGGTAACGGCGAGCATAGGGCATAATCCGAGCAGCTGTACCAGTGCGGGGTTGTTATCCCAGAGTCCGTTGCGGATGATTTTCTGTTGATCGTCGGTCATCTTAGTTCTCCTCAGCTACCATCGGGACAGCCGGTTTAAGAAGTTCCGGGTGAGTATCAAAATAGTCGAGTGCTCTCGCTGTTGCAGAAACAACAGCGCGCGGTGTAATCGTCGCGCCGGTAAACTGATCAAACTGACCGCCATCTTTGCGCACTGCCCAGTTCGGATCGCCGGTGCCTTGACGGCGTTTACCCTCGAAGCCCAGAATCCAGTCTGACTTTGAGCGCTCTACATTATCACCTAGTCCTGGCGTTTCACGGTGACTGACAACACGTACACCCTGAATACTGCCGTTCTGATTGATACCGACCAGCAGATCGATATCACCAGAGTATCCCTGGCTGGTACGAACTGGAAGAATTACGCCGCTAACCTGACCTGCCTTGATCACCTGATAGCCCGATTGATCAGTCTGCTGGCCAAGCCCAAGCTCAGCCGTGGATAAGGCTATCTTGTGGTTAAACAGCTCTGGATCGATCGTTTTGGGATAGATCTCAAAGAGTGCGCGTGATTGCGCCGCACGTACGTTCTGCACTATCTGCGCCACAGTTGCGAACTGGGTTACGGCGATTACGCCGGCGGCCAGAACAGCAAACAAACCGATGCCGAAGCTGCTTCTGCCTGCAGCCTGAAAGGCGCTTTCATGGGTTTCAGGAGTATCATTCATCGGTTAATTACCCTTGGGCCCTCTATGTGCGCGCTGGTGCCCATATGTCCTTGGCTGAGTGTATTGATCGATCATTGGTGCGGCGAGGTTCATCAACAGCACGGAGAAGGCGACCGCATCGGGGTAGTTGCCCCAAGTGCGAATGATAAATATCAGCACCCCTATGCCGATACCAAATACCACCCGCCCACGGTTACTCGTTGCAGATGTGACCGGATCAGTTGCGATAAAAAACGCACCGAGCATGGTAGCCCCCAGTGCCAGATGGCTGAATGGGGAGAGGTAGTTGTCGGGATCATATCCGTAAAAGACCGCACTGATCAGTGCCAGGCTGACGATGATGCTGATCGGCGTATGCCAAGTGAAAATCTTACGATAAACCAGAAAGATACCACCCATCAGCCAGGCTGCGGCAACTGCATGCCAGGCACCAACGCCGTTGGACAGAAGTGTATCGCTTCTCCATATCTCGTTAGTCGTAAGCGCGCCACGGTTGCGTAAAATATCCAGCGGTGTTGCGCCAGAATAGGCATCATATGCCTGAGTCGCTCCGGAAAATATCTGTGTCAGGGTATCGCCGAGTGACGGGATCGCCCAACCAGTTTCCGCATTCATTACGAAAGGGTGGGTCCAGTTAGTCATCTGTACCGGAAATGAAACGAGCAGCAGGGTATAGGCGACCATCGCCGGATTAAAAGGGTTGTTACCGATGCCACCATAGACCTGCTTGGCGAACAGGATAGCCACGAACATTCCGGTAGTAGCCACCCACCAGGGAGCAGAGGGTGGTAGCGAAGCGCCTAAAAGGAAAGCTGTTAATACAGCGCTGTAATCTTTCAAAAACAGACTGACCGGCAAACCTCGCAGCTTCAGGGCAAAGGATTCGAACGCCAGTCCGCTGAGTACACAGACAAAAATCTGAGTCAGTGTACCCGAGCCGAAAAAGATCGTCATCGCGATCAGACCCGGAATCATCGCAACCAGTACCTGCAACATCACACTGGCCGTACTGTTGTTTCGGGTGACGTGGGGTGAACTCATTCGTATCAGTGACATCTTGTTAATCCAACCCTATTCAAATTCACTCAACTGTGTTGCCAGAGCCTCTGCGCACTTACGCGCATCTTCTATCGCAGAGGTCAGTTCCGGTATCAGTGAATTATCATCATTCTTTGTTAACGCCCGTTCCGCTTTAGTGACTGAGGCGCGCGCCATCGCTGCATCAATGCGCAACTGTTTAAGGTCAATTCCTTTAGAAGCAGCCTGGGTAATCAGTTTTGAGTCAGCCTGTTCAGCCGCCTCAGTCGCCTTTGTCAGACGCTCTTTCAGGCTTGCAATTTCGAGATCTGCAGACTCAGGATTATCCGTTTCGGCACGCTTAGCTTCTGCCTTTTTGAGCTTGGTGCGCATAATCGAAACCTGTTGTTTAAGCGCTTTCAGATCAATCTTTGCATCGTGTGGTTCAGCATCAGATGACTGCTGCGCCTGTTCATAGGCTTGTTGCGCTGAGTCTGCATTAGCAGCAAGTTTACGAACGGTTTGCTCCAGCTTTTCAATCCCTTCCAGCCCTTTGCTCTGGGCGTTTTTCAGGGCGTCTTCGGCTTTTTTAAGTTTGGTTCTGGCTACCGCCGCTGCAACCTTGAGTGATTTCAGCTCATCGGATGCCGAGGAGGGGGTGCCTGAAGCCCGCTTGCCCTTATCCAGAGCTTCTTGGGCCGCTTCCGCTTTCTGCGTAGCATCGCTAACAGCCTGACGCAGTTCGCTGAGTTGCGCTTCAGTTTCCCCCGCTTCCTGCGCCGCCAGTAACGCTTTTTCCGCTTTCTTAAGCTTGGTACGTGCGACGGCTGCCGCTGTCTTCAGTGCCGCCCCATCGGGTTTTGCCGATGTATCAATATCTGAGCTTCCCGCCTTTTTCTCCGCCTGAACCTGCGCTGCCTGCGCGGCTCTGGCTTTACGTTTTTCCTCTTTCTCCAGCAGCTCTCGCTCTTTACGCGCTATGCGAGCTTCAAAACGCTGCCGTGCGTGATCGGCTTTGCGCTGTTCGATCTCTTCAGAACGGAGCTCTGATTTGGCGTAGCGGTAGTACTGTACCAGTGGAATTGAGCTTGGGCAGACATAAGCGCAGGCGCCGCATTCGATACAGTCGAACAGGTTATGGTTTTTCGCCTTATCGAACTCCTTACCTTTGGAGAACCAGTAGAGCTGCTGTGGCAGCAGTTGCGCCGGACAGGCCTGCTCACACATGCCGCATCTGATGCAGGGCTGGGCAGGCGGTGCAGCTGGCATCTCCTTTTCCGTAGCAGCGATAATGCAGTTGGTGGTCTTGATAACCGGTATCTGCTGGCTTTCGACTGTGACGCCCATCATCGGGCCGCCCATGACCAGACGAGACAGGTAATCATCACGAATATCACAATGTTCGAGCAGGGTGCGGAAGGGGGTGCCGATCAGCGTATAGAGGTTCTGTGGATGATCGATGGCATCACCAGTAACCGTGACGATACGTTCTATCAGGGGCTCACCAAAGTGGGCGGCACGATAGACCGCTGCCGTCGTACCTACGTTCTGCACTACGATGCCTACATCTGCTGGAATCTTGCCGCTTGGAACCTCAATACCGGTCAGCAATTTAATCAACTGACGCTCGCCGCCCGAAGGGTATTTGGTTGGGACGACGACCAGATCTATCGCCTGCTCAGAGGTTTTGATTGCATCGGTTAATGCCCGAATCGCGTTGGGTTTGTTATCCTCGATGCCGATCAGGGTATGACTTGGCTGAAGCAGATAGGCGAGTATTTCAATCCCACGAATCACCTCATCGGCATGTTCGCGCATCAACATATCATCGGCAGTGATATAGGGTTCACACTCGGCGGCGTTAATTATCAGCGTATTGACGATATGATCGTGGG
>JBFEXW010000214.1:0-4189 GCA_041562495.1 Marinobacterium sp.
AGGACGGCCTGCTTTGTCTGCATCAGGACCGTTAGCACCAATCAAACCACTTTGAGCGACATAAGTGCGATTAGCATTCTGTTCCAGAATTACAAAGGGGTTGGCTTCGCCCAGAGTTAACTGATGCTTAGGCAGTTTGGTTTCAATAATATCGCCACCGCGTGGATCGATCAGCAGTTCCAGCGTATCTGTTTTAACAGAGATCAGACTAGCATCTGTAGCAGTAGTTGCTACAGCCGAGCTATCAGCGGTAGCCGGAATATCAGCTGGAGTGGTCTGCGTTGGGCTGGGCAGGTCGCTGGCAGTATTGTTACTGTAGGCAGATACAGTAGATACCTGAGTGACTTCAGTCGCCGGGATCGTATGAAAATCCTGATTCCACTGCAGAACCAGCATATATGAGATTACTGCCAGTGCGGCAATCAGTATGACTCGCTGTACATCCATGGTGTTTAGACCATTAACCTTATTCAGATTTAGCTTTTTTGTTTAATCTGTTCCAGCTTTTCGAAATCAGGGTGTGAATCTCCTGATTTTCGATCTGATCTATCCCTTTTCTCGCTAAGATAACAAGATCATAGGGGGGTAATCGATGCTGGTTCAGCCGGAATGACTCGCGAATGATACGCCTAACCCGATTTCGATTCACGGCTCGACGAACATTTTTTTTTGAAATGACAAATCCGATCCGAGGATGATCGTTGGGATTTCGGCGGGCAAGTATCAACAGATGATTGCTGCTAACCTTGAGATCGGCTTTGTCGAATACCCTCTTAAAATCTTTACCAGTTAAAAGACGTAACTGGCGAGGGTATTCGAACTCAGCCATGGGGCATTCGTACTGTCCGCTTTGATTATGCAGACAGACTAGCGCGGCCGCGTGAACGACGACGTGCCAGAACCTGACGGCCGTTCTTAGTAGCCATGCGAGCACGGAAGCCGTGGTTACGTTTGCGTTTTAGTACGCTGGGTTGAAATGTTCTTTTCATGACCTTAGTCCTGCTTTTGTTCAGGTATGTACTTCACATCTGTAAAGTACAGATGCCTAAAATTTGAGACGCAGCATTCTATGGAAAACCGATTTGGCTTGCAAACCATTTTTCCAAAAAATACGTGTATATAGGGTAAATTTAACGAATCAGTCATAAAAAAGGCCAGCCGAAGCTGACCTTTTACTATCAGGGCTAAGATCTCTTAGCGCATTTTGCTCTGCATGAAAGCATCCTGACGGCTTTCTGCTACGCTCTGCCAGAGGTTCTGATCTTTCTGGAAAGCGGCCATGCTGCTGTAAATATTTTTGAAGTCTTCGTTCTCAGCTGAAAGCTCTTTGTAAGTCTCCATAGCGGCATCATAAGCGGCATCCATTACTGCGCGTGGGTACTGACGAAGCTGTGTACCTGATGCGATCAGTTTTTTCAGCGCTACAGGGTTTTGTGCATCGTAGAACGCTGTGGTATCTACGTTTGCACGCTGTGCAGCAGCTTTGATGATGTTCTGGTACTCAACTGGCAATGCATCATACTTCTCTTTGTTAATGTAAACAGAGAGGTTTGGAGCAGCTTCCCACCAGCCTGGAGTGTAGTAGTACTTAGCAACCTTGTTGAAACCGAAGGTCATATCATCAAATGGGCCAACCCATTCAGCACCATCGATAGTACCTTTTTCCAGTGATGGCAGAATATCGCCACCAGGAATGCTCTGAGGTACTACGCCAAGTTTCTCGATGATCTTGCCGCCCATACCACCGATACGCATCTTCAGACCCTGCAGGTCATCCAGTGATTTGATCTCTTTGTTGAACCAACCGCCCATCTGTACACCAGTGTTACCCGCTGGGAATGGAACGATGTTACTTTTAGCAAACAGATCCTGAATCAGTTTTTCGCCACCGCCATAGAGCCACCATGCCTGGAACTGACGATAGTTCAGTCCGAAAGGAACGGTAGTATCCAGTGCGAAGGCTGGGTTTTTACCCCAGTAGTAGTAAGAGGCTGTATGGCCTGCTTCAACAGTACCATCACTTACGGCATCAAATACGCCAAAAGCAGGTACCAGTTCGCCAGCCGCGTATACACGAATCTTGAACTTACCGTTCGTCATCGCTTCAACTTCTTTAGCGAAGGTTTCGCCGCCTTTATAGAAGCCGATTCCAGGAGGAACGGATGAAGCAAGGCGCCAGTTGATTTCAGGAAGCTCTGCCGCTGAAGCAGTTCCGGTCAGAGCAGCAGTAGCGATAGCGGTAGCAAGCAGGCCCTGCTTGAATAGGTTTCTACGGTTCATCGTTTAAGGTTTCCCTTTATTGTTATGTGACTACTCAAATTGAACAGCATATGTATAAAGCCGGCTTAAATAAAGCATAAGCCGATAAACAGGCTGATACGCCTAGAGTATTGTCTTTATGTATAACGTAACCTTAGACGTTAGTCTAATGTTTGCATTTATTCTTATGTTAGCTCTTTTGTTAAATCGGCGATTGCTTGTGTAGTGCATCCAAACTGTGCAAACTCTCTGCTCCCGTTGGGTTATTCGAGAATAAAGTAGGGTAAGCGCGCTATGAACGCACTTTTACGGTTCTCTGATGGAGTTGATAAGATCAGCTCTTTCGTAGGACGTTATATCAAATGGTTGATTCTTCTTTCGGTTTTAGTCAGTGCAGGCAATGCGCTGAGCCGGTATCTGATCGCTTATGCATCCAATGCGATGCTTGAACTTCAGTGGTATCTGTTTGCAGCTGTATTTACGCTTGCTGCAGGCTACACGCTAAAAGTTAACGAACATGTGCGTATCGATGTGTTGAGTCAGCATCTGTCACCAAGAACAAGAAACTGGATCGATTTTTATGGCCTTCTGCTGTTTATCATTCCGGTATGTATTTATGTAGCAATGATGTCGATCCCCAATCTGATCGAATCCTTTAATGATCATGAGGTATCACAGAACGCCGGAGGCCTGATCCGTTGGCCGGTACGTCTGATGATCCCCGTTGGTTTCGGACTGTTGCTCATACAGTCTCTCAGTGAGCTGGTAAAGCGATACGCTTTCCTTAAAGGTTTAAGACCCGATCCACTGGCACACGGCGGACATGCAAGTGTCGACTTTGAAGATCAGGCAGTTGAGGAGAGTGCTAAATGATCGAGTTTCTTACGGCTAACATCGCTCCGATCATGTTCCTGTGTCTGATACTGTTTCTGGTATCAGGTTTCCCGGTTGCATTCAGCCTCGCAGCCAACGGTATCCTGTTTGCACTGATCGGTAACGAGCTTGGTCTGCTGGACCTGGTGCTGCTTCAGGCGATACCTGAGCGTATTTATGGGATTATGCAGAACGATACTCTGCTTGCCATCCCCTTCTTCACGTTCATGGGGATCATCCTGCAGCGATCAGGAATGGCTGAGGACTTGCTGGAATCAGCCGGTCAGTTGTTTGGCGGTATACCAGGTGGTCTGGGTTACGCAGTAATTCTGGTCGGTGCGCTACTGGCAGCTACCACAGGTGTTGTAGCCGCTTCCGTAATTTCCATGGGTCTGATAAGCCTGCCGGTAATGATGCGCTATGGTTACAATAATGGCGTTTCAGCGGGCCTGTTAACCAGCTCCGGTGCGCTGGCACAGATCATTCCACCATCGCTGGTACTGATCGTACTGGCTGATGTACTGGCTGTATCTGTTAAAGATGCATACACCGGTGCACTCTATCCCGCATTGATGGTTGTTGGCTTCCTCCTGCTCTACATGTTCATCCTGTCGATCGTCAAGCCCGATATGGTACCGCCGCTGCCAAAGGAAGCGCGTACACTGAGTGGTAAACAGCTGATAATGACTGTGCTGACAGCAATGGTCCCTCCGATCGTGCTGATCTTCCTGGTGCTGGGTACCATCTTTATGGGCGTCGCCACACCCACTGAGGGTGGCGCTATGGGTGCCGTAGGCGCACTTATTCTGGCACTTCTGAGAAAGCGCCTGACTAAGCAGGTTGTTACCAGTGCACTGGATACAACAGCGAAGCTATCAACCTTCGTTCTGTTTATCCTGATCGGGTCTACAATCTTTGCACTGACTTTCCGGGCAATTAATGGCGACTTGTGGATTGAACATCTTTTCCGTTTGATCCCTGGTGGTGAGCATGGATTTGTGCTGTCGGTGAGTATTCTGGTTTTTATTCTGGGCTTCTTCATCGACTTCTTCGAGAT
>JBFEXW010000215.1:0-4158 GCA_041562495.1 Marinobacterium sp.
AGGCGATGTGTGTAGGGTTCATCTCCATATAACGCTGTACCAGCGCGGCAGAGACCATCTTCATCGCCTTCGGATCTTTGAATATTGGTGTGATATCGCGAAAGATGACACCCTCTTCAGGCCAGTTGGGGATAGATCGTATTACCGATTTAACGTAGTACTCGTCGTAAGACATGCTGTATCCAGACTCTGATTGTTATCCGTTTTGTGCCTGATTATGACAGTCAGGTGTCTGAGACTCACCGGCAGCGTCCATCAATGCCTGAAGATCCAGTAGCTCAACCTCTTTACCGTCAACACGAATAAGCGACTGGGTCGAGAAACGCGTGAAGATACGACTCACGGTTTCGACAGCCAAGCCGAGGTAGTTACCAATTTCGTTGCGTGACATCGACAGACGGAACTGGGAGGCGGAATAACCACGTACCTGATAACGCGCTGACAGCTTCAACAGGAACGTTGCAATCTTCTGCTCGGCCGTTTTTTTGGAGAGCAGCATGATCATCTGCTGATCATCACGAATCTCACGGCTGAGTGAACGCATCACCTGACGACGAAGTTCTGGTAACTGACCGCTGAGTTCATCAAGACGGGAGAAGGGGATTTCACATACGGTTGTGGTTTCAAGCATCTTGGCTGACATCGGATAGATGCCCTCATCCAGGCCCGCCAGACCAACCAGTTCGCCAGGAAAATAGAAGCCGTTGATCTGTTCTTCACCATCAGGCGTGACGGTATAGGTCTTAATGGAGCCTGCACGAATAGCGAAAAGCGACCCAAAACTTTCACCCTGGCGGAACAGAAAATCACCTTTGTGAAGTGGGCGGCTTTTTTCGACGATATCGTCGAGCCGTTCAATTTCGGTGGTATCGAGAGAAACTGGGAGGCAAAGTGCACTCAGGCTACAGGTCTGACAATGAGCACCTTTAGTGCCGATACTCGTTATTTTCAACATCCTGTCGTTATCTGGCATAGCTTCTTTCCCCCGACTCGAAACATAAGAAGACCCTTCCGCGTCTTGAGGCAGAGTATAGCGGTGAACCAGATAAATCGGTAGCAAATTGCCAATTTATTCTCAGAAGTTCAGCGTTTGACTGGCAGGCCTGCGTCAAATAATTCGTGAATAGCGACGCTCTCCGGATTGGTTAAGGTAGGCATCGAACAACATGCAGATGCGACGAATTAGCAGTCGGCCAGCAGGCGTTACACGTAAAGAACTATCGCTAAGCTCAACCAGTCCATCGACGGCGAGAGGATGTAGCATCTCTATTTCAGCTGCGAAATAGGTTTTAAAGTCGACGCCCAGATGTGACGACTGAAGATCAAAGTCGAGAGCGAAATCACAGATAAGTCGGGTGATTACTGAACGGCGAATATGGTCATCTTCAGTCAGCTTGTAATACTTGGTCAGTGCATTTCCTGCGTTAAGAATGCCTGAATTATAGTGTGCGAGATCAGTACTGTTCTGCAGGTAATAATCACCAATTTGACCGATTGATGATACGCCCAGTCCCAACAGATCGCACTGAGCATGAGTTGTGTAGCCCTGGAAATTGCGGTGCAACTCACCACGTTCCTGTGCGATTGAAAGAGTGTCTTCAGGTAGTGCAAAGTGATCCATGCCGATGTTCCGGTACCCGGCTGCGGTCAGGCGTTCGATGCTCTGCTGGTGAATCGCCAGTTTAGTCGCTGCATCGGGTAGTTCTTCAGCGTTGATGCGTCGCTGGGGTTTGAATCGTTCGGGTAGATGAGCATAGTTGAATACTGATAGACGGTCAGGACGCAGCTCAAGGATCTGATCGAGCGTGTCCGCAAAACTGGTTTCGGTCTGAAGCGGCAGGCCGTAGATAAGATCAACATTTATCGACCTGAAACCCAGTTCCCGCGCCTGAACTAAAAGAGCTGTTGTTTCCTCCAGTGACTGTTCGCGGTTAACCGCTTTCTGAACTGCTGGATTGATATCCTGCACGCCAATGGAAATACGGTTAAAACCGAGCTCTCTGAGCTGTTTCAGTCGTGCGCTGTCGATCTCACGTGGATCGATTTCGATTGAGTAGTCACCCTGATCATCATCACGCAGATTGAAGTGTGTTCTCAGTGCATGCATCAGTTTAGCAGTCTGCTCTGCGCTGATGAATGTAGGGGTGCCGCCGCCCCAGTGAAGTTGCTCAACCACTGGGTTATGATCAATTTCGGATCCGCGCAGAGCGATCTCTTTATGTAGTGCTTCGAGGTAAGGTTCAGCACGACGGCGATCAGCTGTGACTACTTTGTTACAGCCGCAGTAGTAGCAGACATGTGCACAGAACGGAATATGCAGATAGAGAGACAGGGGTTTGGCTTTATCCCGCTCTGAGAGTGCCTGTTGCAGAATCGCATCGCCCGCTGCAGTTTCTACAAAAGAAAGCGCTGTTGGATATGAGGTGTAACGGGGACCGGAAAGGTCGTATCGACGAATCAGATCTGAATCCCACTCAATAGCGGTTTGTTTAGGCACAGGTTACTCCATCTGTAAGTTTAGAGACGCAGTATAGGTGTCTGAGCAGTTGCTAGTTTTGATACCCGTCAATAATCGGGGGGAGGAAGTGTCGAGTTGGGTAGTATTATATTTAGTGTCGGCTCCCCTACGGGAAACCTCCTACGCTATAAATCCTGTTGGAATGAACTCGAAGGGGGCGTGACGCCCTTCAGATGTCTAGGCGCTGGCAAGCGTCCATATGCCCATTGCAATCAATAGAATCGCGGAGACTCTGCGTACATTAGTGTTGATGATCCAGTTGCGGACCTGCTGCGCCAGTAATCCGGTCAGCATCATTGATGGAAGGGTACCGATACCGAATCCAAGCATCAGGCTGGCGCTTTGGGTTACAGAGCTGGCTGCAGAACTCCAGAGTAGTGTGCTGTAGACCAGACCGCAGGGAAGCCAGCCCCAGCCTATGCCAAGTAGCATCGCTTTTCCTAAAGTGTCGGCCGGTAACAAGGGTTTCAATAGAGGGGATATGTACCGCCAGATATGTGATCCCCCTCTCTCCAGAAGGGCGACGCCCTGCCACCATTGCGCGATATAAAGCCCCATTGAGATCAGTAATAGTCCAGCGAGAACACGCAGTAACGGGGCTGCCGGAGTTTGCTGGATTCCGGCACCGATCAGTCCAATCAGTAGCCCCGCGATCGTGTAGCTTAGTATCCGCCCCAAATTATAGGACAGCAGTCGTAATGTGGATCGGGACGAGTCTGAACCCAGACTGATACTGGAGGCGATACCGCCGCACATGGCCAGGCAGTGGGTAGTGCCCAGAAGGCCGATCAGCATCGCGGTGGTGAAGGTTAATGACTCGGGCATGTTGCTTAGTCGGAGGCTTTTGAAGAGTTGTCGGAAGCGGCTTTTTCATTGCTTTCAGCGGCTTTTTTGATACGCGCATCTTCTGGAATCATATCTTCATCGTCGTCATACAGAATACGGTGAGCGGGGGATTCCAGGTCATCAAACTGGCCTGAGTTAACGCTCCAGAAAAACGCCCAGGTAGCAAATGCAACGAGAATAATTGCGATAGGAATAAGCAGGTAAACAATTGACATATTAACCTCTATTTCTGGCGTGTCAGGCGCAGCGCATTGGTCACTACGATCAGTGAACTCAGTGACATACCGATCGCGGCCATCCAGGGTGCGATATGTCCGGCAGCCGCAAGGGGTAAAGCGATAAGGTTGTAGATCAGTGCCCAGCCAATATTCTGGCGGATGATCTGACGTGTTCGAAGAGCAAGTTTAACAGCTCCGGTGATATTGCGCAGATCTGAGTTGATCAGAACTGCATCAGCGCTGGTTTTGGCCAGATCAGTAGCGTTGCTCATTGCAATAGATGTCTGTGCGCCTGACAGAACGGGAATATCGTTGATGCCGTCCCCCACCATCAGTACGTGCTTGCCGTCGGATTGTAGCTGTCTGACCCTCTCCAGTTTCATCTCAGGTGTCAGATCTGCTTCAACCCTTCCTATGCCCAGACTATCCGCGATACGTTTGGCATTGGTCAGATGATCACCGGTCAGCATCAGTGTTTCCAGTCCCGCAGCATTGAGCGACCGTATGGTTTCCTGTGCTTCAGGGCGCAGTTGATCGTTGATTGCAAACCAGCATAGTAGCTGCGTTTCAGATGCC
>JBFEXW010000216.1:0-4147 GCA_041562495.1 Marinobacterium sp.
GTAGGCGGTAACTGTACACATAAGGGCACAATCCCCTCTAAGGCACTGCGGCATTCTGTAAAACAGATTATTGAATTCAATACTAATCCCATGTTCCGCGATATCGGCGAGCCTCGCTGGTTCTCGTTCCCGAAGGTGCTGAGCAGAGCTGAAAAAGTTATCGCCAATCAGGTGATGCTACGAACCAATTTTTATGCTCGTAACCGCGTTGACGTGTTTTTCGGTAAAGCTCGTTTTGTCGCTCAGAAAGAGCTGCTGGTTGAGTCCTCAAAGGGTGCTCATGAAACACTACGGGCTAAGAATATTATCATCGCGACCGGCTCGAGCCCCTGGATGCCACCGGATGTCGACTTTACTCACCCGCGAATCTACAACTCAGATACCGTACTGAGGCTGAGTCATACGCCGAGAACACTGGTGATCTATGGTGCCGGTGTTATTGGTAGTGAATACGCTTCGATCTTTAGTGGACTGGGTGTTTCCGTTGATCTGATCGATAACCGTGACCGACTGCTCTCCTTCCTTGATGGGGAGATCTCAGATGCGTTGAGTTATCACTTCCGCAACAGTGGTGTTCGTATTCGTCATAATGAGGAGTACGAATCTGTTATCGGTGATGAGCACGGTGTTACGGTTACCTTCAAATCGGGTAAACGTATCCGTGCTGATGCGTTCCTCTGGTCAAACGGTCGTACCGGCAATACTGCAGGGCTTGGGCTGGAGAAAGTGGGGCTTACCGCGAACAGCCGCAGTCAGATTCAGGTCGATGATCACTATCGCACAGAGGTTGAGGGGATCTACGCTGTTGGTGATGTGATAGGCTGGCCAAGTCTGGCGTCAGCCGCGATCGATCAGGGACGCTCTGCTGCGGAGGATCTGCTGCAGGCGGAGGATTTCCGTTTCATCAACGAGGTGCCTACCGGTATCTATACCATTCCGGAGATCAGTTCTCTGGGTAAAACTGAAGAGGAGCTGACTGCGGAAGCGGTGCCCTATGAAGTTGGACAGGCGTTCTTCAAAGATACGGCCCGCGCCCAGATCTCTGGACAGCCGGTGGGTATGCTGAAGCTGCTGTTCCATTCAGAGACTCTCGAAATTCTCGGGATTCACTGTTTTGGTGATCAGGCATCGGAGATCATCCATATCGGACAGGCGATTATGGCCCAGAAGGGAGAGGCGAATACCCTTAAGTATTTCGTCAACACAACCTTTAACTATCCGACCATGGCTGAAGCTTACCGTGTTGCTGCGTTATCCGGATTGAACCGGATTGAAGAGCTGCACCGGGAGGGCTGATACCCTATCGGGTGCTAATTAGATCTGATATGAACGGGAACCTAAGTGTTCCCGTTTTTTTTTGAGTCCGCTTTATAGTATTCATCCTCATAGAAGCGCCCCTTGATACTGAGACGTTTTTCCAGCCAGCGGTTGAACAGTTTCCAGATGAAAAAGGCGGGCGTCATGACGATAATGATTGCGAGCATCAGCCCCGCTCCCCGATGAGATTCAGGAATCAGCAGCGTGATGGTTTCGATCGCCCCCGATTGATCTGCCGCGAAATACCAAAGAATCAAACCAGTAAAGCCCAGTCCTACGCCGAGTTGGTGCAGTAATTTAGTTTTGTCAGTCATCGATTCAGTCTAATGGTGAGCCGGTTGGGTAGTGCCGTCATCTGATTCGTCATCGATACGACGCTGACGGACCTGCGCGTGAATGATTACCCGGGCAAGCGCTGAGCGGACGCGCTCAGGCATCTTCAGAAACCGGATTCCGAGATCATAACCCTCAGCGGTTTGTTCGCATCGCACGACGTCAGCGTAGAGGATCAATCCCATCGCATTGCTTGGAAAAATCATCTTCAGGGCCATCAGGGTACCCAGCTCCAGTGGATCATCGCTGATATAGGAGCAGCCGGCTTCGCTAAGATTTACGTTATAGATCTTGGCTGAGTCGATACGCAACTCGCTTTGTGACAGGGTTTTTCCGATAATCTCAATCTTCTGATTTAGGAGACGTTGACAGGCCGCAATGTTAGGATGCACTTCGGCAACCTTGGTCAGTAACTGTTGTGTCTGGCTTTCCAGTTCACTGAGTTGAAGCTGTAAGGTGAAATAGGGAGAGACATTAAATTGTGTTGGCTCCCGCGAAGCAGAAAATTCAGCTCTGCTGATCTGTTTATACTCCAGTGCGACTGGATAGGTGATACGGTAGTAGTTACGACGCTCTCTGCTAGCCAAAACCTGCTCCCTGCCTGTAAGTTAACGCTCGATTTATTATAGGATCATTTTAATCAGTATGTTTTCGCCATTCTCACTTTTTGTCGGCTGGCGCTACACCCGATCCCAACGCGGAAACCACTTTATATCATTTATTTCGCTGGTTTCCATGTTGGGTTTGATGCTCGGAGTGGCTGCATTGATTGTTGTGCTGAGTGTTATGAACGGTTTTGACCGTGAGCTTAAGCAGCGAATTCTTGGCATGGTTCCTCAGGCCAGCATACTGGGATATGACGGCGATCTTACAGACTGGACTGCACTTCTCAATCAGATCTCGGCGCAACCAGATGTTGAGGGTGTCGCCCCCTTTATACAGGCGCAGGGGATGCTTACCGCTGCCGGGCGTGTTCAGCCGGTTATGGTTTCAGGTATAGACCCTGAATATGAATCGCGTGTATCTATCGCATCTCACCAGATGACGCAGGGGCAGTTGAGCAGCCTCGAGGCCGGAAAATATCGAATCGTTATTGGTGAGCTGCTTGCACGGTTCCTCGGTGTGTCGGTCGGAGATAAGGTGACGCTGGTTTTGCCCGAGGCATCGGTTAGTGTAGCGGGGGTGATTCCGCGCCTGAAGCGATTCGACGTGACCGGTATCTTCTCGGTCGGAGCTGAGCTGGATGCCAATCTCGCTTATATCCATCTCGCAGATGCAGCGCGTATCAAGCGACTACCGACCGGTAGTGCAGAGGGGCTCAGATTGAAGTTTGCGGATCTTTTCGCTGCGCCGGCTCGCGTGAAGGAGATAGCCCGTACACTACCAGGCCCCGTTTATACCTCTGACTGGACCCGCACGCATGGCAACCTGTTTCAGGCGATTCAGTTGGAGAAACGGATGATCGGCTTGTTACTTTTTCTTATCGTCTTTGTTGCAGCATTTAATATCGTCTCGACTCTGGTGATGGTAGTGACTGATAAGCGTTCAGATATCGCGATACTGAGAACACTGGGTGCGACCCCGGGGATGATTCTCAGGATCTTTATGATTCAGGGGAGCCTGATCGGTTTTCTGGGAACGCTTCTCGGATCGATTCTGGGTATCGTGCTGGCATTGACCATATCTGATCTGGTGGCCTTTATTGAGAATCAGTTTGGCATAAAATTCCTCTCATCCGATGTTTATTTCATCAGTTATCTGCCCTCGGAACTGCAGCCAGGAGATCTGGGATTAATTGTAACCGTAACTCTGCTGATCAGCTTTACCGCGACTCTGTATCCCGCATGGCGTGCGTCCAAAACACAACCGGCGGAGGCGCTGCGCTATGAGTGATCAGGTGCTTGTTGCCAGTGGTCTGGCTCGCTATTTCACTGAGCTGGATAGCCGTCTTGAGATATTAAGTCATCTGAATCTGGAGGTGTCTGCCGGTGAGCGTCTGGCGATTATCGGCGCATCCGGTAGTGGCAAGAGTACGCTGCTTCATCTCCTTGCGGGATTGGATCAACCGTCTGAAGGAGAGGTGTGGATCGCCGGACAGTGTATCAACGATCTGTCAGAAAAGAGGCGGGCAGAGTTAAGAAACCGCCATCTGGGTTTTGTTTTTCAGTTCCATCATCTGCTACCGGAGTTCTCAGCACTGGAGAATATCGCTGTGCCTCTGTTACTGGCAGGAGTAAAGCCGCAGACAGCTTCTGAAAGAGCGTGGGAGCTACTCGCACAAGTTGGTCTGCAGAAGCGGGCATCGCATCGTCCGGCGAAGCTGAGTGGTGGTGAGAGGCAGAGAGTGGCGATTGCGCGAGCATTAGCAAATGATCCGGGCTGCGTGCTGATGGATGAGCCCACTGGTAATCTGGATCCACATACTGCGGAAGAGGTTGAGAACTATCTGTTGCAACTGAACCGGGATCTGGGGACCGCCTTCGTGATGGTAACTCAC
>JBFEXW010000217.1:0-4126 GCA_041562495.1 Marinobacterium sp.
CTTATCTGTGTCGACTGGGGCACAACAAACCTACGCGCTTATCTGATCACAGCCAATGGCGAGATTGTTGCGCAACGTCAGTCACCTGAAGGTATTCTCAATGTTCCCTCGGGAGGTTTTGCTGAGGTTCTGAATAATCTGATCAGCGATTGGCGTATCCAGGGTGATGAACAGATACCGGTCCTGCTATCTGGAATGATTGGCAGCAAACAGGGATGGATCGAAGCGCCTTATGCCTCCTGCCCGGTTTCACCTTCAGATCTTTGCCATCAACTTTCTTCGGTGCCCAATCAGGCGCAGATGTGGATCGTTCCCGGTGTCTGCATACAGGATCCTCCGGATGTAATGCGTGGCGAAGAGGTTCAGGTGTTTGGCGCGCTTGACCTATTAAAAACAAACGACGGGCTGTTCTGTCTTCCCGGAACCCACAGCAAATGGATCTCAGTAAATCAGGGCCGGGTAGAGCACTTTGCAACGGCAATGACAGGCGAACTCTTTGCCACCCTGAAGAACCATACGATTCTGGGTAGACTGATGCCTGAAGCGAGTGCTACAGAGTTTGATCAGAACGCTTTTTGTCAGGGGCTCGCAACCGCTAAAAAGGACGGCGGACTCTTACATCACCTGTTCAGCGTACGTACGCTGGGATTGTTCGAACGCCTTCCAGCAAGTGCACTGCAGAGCTATCTGTCTGGTCTGTTGATCGGTCATGAGATTCAGGACCTGGGATTTAATATGATTCATCAGCACGAGGTAATTCTGCTTGGCGCGCCAGCCCTCTGTCAGCGTTATCAGGAAGCTCTGACCTATTTCAAATGCCGCAGCCGCGTCATCAGTAATGACGATGTCACCGTACAGGGTTTGAAAAGGATCGCTCAGGAAGCCAAAATCATCTCCGGTTCATAAGAGGTAAAGATGAGTATTTCATTACACCAAGCACTTTCAGACATGCCGCTGGTGGCTATCCTCCGGGGCCTCGCCCCTGATCAGGCCGAAGCGGTCGGTGATATTCTGTTCGAGGCGGGCTTTCGTCTGCTTGAAGTTCCTCTAAACTCGCCAGACCCATTCACCAGCATCCAAATTCTTGCTGATAAATTGGGTGAACACGCACTGATTGGGGCCGGAACTGTAACAACTGTACAGGAGGTCGATCAGGTGGTCGCAGCCGGTGGACGTCTGATCATCTCTCCTCATTGCGACCCTGAGATCATTCGTAAATCCAAAGCATCGGGCTGTATAAGCCTGCCCGGCATCATGACACCGAGCGAAGCATTCAGTGCCCTTCGTGCCGGAGCCGACGGCTTAAAGCTATTCCCCTGCGAAATAATCGGACCGAATGGTTTTAAAGCGATGAAGGCGATACTGCCGAAAGATGTTATGACCTTCCCGGTTGGTGGTATTAATCCGGAAATCATCCCTAAGTATTGGGAGCTCGGAGCCAGTGGCTTTGGCATAGGTTCAGCGCTGTTCAAAGAAGGAAAGCCGATGGCTGAACTAAAAAAGGATGCAGAAAACTATGTTGCTACCATCAAAGGCCTGACCAGATGACACAGAAATAAAAAAGGCTGCGAACTGACAGTCGAAATCAGGGTTTCAATAAACCCAGAATACTCGTTCGAATCCCTGCCAGCAGCTTCTCCTGCCCCTCATCTGTGAACAGCGCATCACCAAATGCATGAGAAAATGTGATTCGATTAGAAAGCGTTAAACCGACAAAGTGCGCTGATCTGCCAGTGAATCCACCCCCTCTCTAAAGTCCCCTGAGGTGACAGCGCACAGATAGGCCTCGCCGCACAATCAAAAGTCGCGAACAGAGATTAGGTCCAAATACCTGATTTCGTTTAAATGTAATTCCGCCGGAGTTACACCTCTTTTTATGCCGTTCTGAACCCTCACTTATAAGCAGACGAACAACCTGTTCACTTGGTGGAAATTCAACTGTTGCTGTCGACCACCTATAGACCTAAAATCCCTCCGGATTCAGCTGTTCATACCGACAGCCTGGCCAGATCAACTCGAAACGTCCGTTCCCAATACAGCAGGTAACCACTGGTACTATCTATGGAAACACTACAAATCTTAGGTTTTGCCGCGGCCTTCTGCACGACGGTGTCATTCATACCTCAAGTTATGCAAATACTTAAAACGGGTAACGTGGATGGCATCTCAGTTGGCATGTATTCCACCTTCACTGTAGGGATTGCGCTCTGGTTTAGTTATGGCGTGATAATGGGTGATGTCCCTATCATTGCTGCCAACTTCATTACTTTAATTCTCGCTCTTGCCGTACTCGTTCTGACCTTAGTCAAACGGTACCGGGTAGCACAGAGCTCCTCACAATCATTGTAAGCAGATCCGCCGATTCAGGCCGGGAACTAAAGCGCTAAAAAGACTCAAAATCGCTCAATTAACTTAATTTAAGCGGTAATAAATTTCGCCAAACGCAGCATGTTGCAGGTGTAGCCATATTCGTTGTCATACCAGGCCACCACCTTTACAAAGGTTTCATCCAGCGCAATGCCTGCTTCCGCATCGAAAATGGATGAGTAGGCACATCCTCTGAAATCGGTCGATACGACTTTCTCATCGGTGTAGTGCAGAGTCTCACCGATCCGTTCGGCTTCTGAAGCCTGCTTCATCGCCACGCAGATCTCTTCATAGCTAGCGGGTTTATCCAGTTCAACTGTCAGATCAACCACTGAAACATCCGAGGTCGGAACGCGAAATGACATACCAGTCAGTTTGCCTTGGAGTTCAGGCAATACGACACCCACGGCTCTGGCTGCACCAGTAGAGGACGGGATGATGTTTTCCAGAATACCGCGACCACCTCGCCAGTCTTTGCTTGAAGGCCCATCAACAGTTTTCTGGGTGGCAGTTACCGCGTGGACAGTGGACATTAAACCGCGTTTAACACCCCAGTTGTCATGCAACACTTTTGCGATCGGAGCCAGACAGTTGGTCGTACATGAGGCAGCTGAAACGATTGCTTGTCCGGTATAGGTCTCATGGTTAACCCCATATACAAACATAGGGGCTGTGTCTTTCGCAGGCGCAGACATGAGCACTTTACCAGCGCCAGCGTCGATATGCTTTTGACAGCTCTCTTCGGTCAGAAAGAATCCTGTGCATTCGAGTACAAGATCTACAGACACCTCACTCCAGGCGAGTTGAGCGGGATCGCGTTCTGCGGTTAGCCGGACAGGTTTTCCGTTCACGATCAGTTGCCCGTCCTGAACCTCAATCTCTCCATCAAATCGACCATGAATAGAATCATACTTGAGCATATAGGCCAGATATTCCGCATTGAGCAGATCATTGATGGCTACGACTTCGAACTGCTGATTGAACTCCTGTGCGATGGCTCGAAACGCCATACGACCAATTCGACCGAAGCCGTTAATTCCAATGCGAATAGTCATTTTTATCCTTATTCTCTATATATTCATTTATTGTAGTTAATTATCTAAAGCAGCAACTGATGCGCCTATCAACCCTGACTGGTCTGCAACGACTAAATAGGTGGGGATAGATTTAAGGTAATCAGAAAAACGCCCTTTGGCCTCAAACCGCGTCCTTAAGCTGCTCCTTGCCAGAAATTCAGCCGTACGGGCAGTATTCCTCCGGTCAGATAAACGCCTCCCTGAGCACCATAAGTTAGCGTAGTATTGCTTGCTATACTACCCAGAATCTCACAAAACTGATCAAGCGTATCCAGCGTAAGATTGTCCTGCCATTTCAGTGCCTGATAGATGTTTTCCAGCCCCATACCGGATGACAGACGCTCAACAGAAACATACTCATTGGTCGGCGTAAAATCGACATGGTCACCTTCGGAAACAGGTACATACCTGTTCCCGATGCTTACCAAGCCACCTACACCCAACCCCGTAGCAGAGGATTTCAATAGGTAGATCTGATAGCAGAAATACTGCCACCAGACTGGAGGATAGATGGATATATTTGGCCTTCTGTCATTACAGTGACATGAGTAATCAACATCACTATACAACTATCGAAGTAGCTATCCCGGGAGTCGATTACTCCCGATTCAGAGCTTCCAGTAGTTCAATTTCAAAGATCAGATTTGAGTTTGGTGGGATCTTGTCGCCAAAGCCGCGTTCCC
>JBFEXW010000218.1:0-4093 GCA_041562495.1 Marinobacterium sp.
CGATCATAATCCAAGGGTCACTCCTCAACTCAATTGCCCGAAGGGAGGGCACTTTACAATTGCCTGCTCAGCCCTTTCTGGGGCTTGGGTGGATAACGCGGGTTAACAGTGCAAAGACCAGTCCGCAGATAAGTCCACTGAGATGGGCCGTATTGGCGATTGTACCAAGACCCATCTTTTCCAGAACTCCGGTATAACCGAGCGCCAGCCAGAACAACATAAAGCCCATCAGCGCCGGCGGTAATCCAAATACCGGGCGCGCAGACAGTCTGTCCCACAACCAGGTGTATGACAGTAAAGCGAATACCACGCCCGACATACCACCAAACAGAGGACCAGAAACCAGATACTGTGTCAGATTGGACAGTGCACCGGAGAACAGCACCAGCATCAGCAAGCGCACACTCCCCTGACGCCACTCGACAAGACGCCCGATTACCCAGACCCAGAGCAGATTAAACAGGATATGCAGTACACTGAAATGCAGAAACATCGGTGTCCATATCCGCCACAGCTGGCCGCTTGCCAGCATCTCCGACAGATCATCGTAATGAACCTGATCACCCTGAATACTGAAATTGGCAAACCCCAACCAACCCATCACCTGATACTCAGAGCCAGAGATCAGCAGCAGTGTAGCCAATACCGACAACCCTATCAGGATCAACACAACAGGAATGCGGCCAAAGGTTGATGCATTCCCGCCTCGCCCCCCGGTAACGCGCTGATGTTCGATACGGATATTCTCCAGTCGTTCGCCGCGCTTCCACATCTGATAGAGCCTGCCGATCGCCTCAGCACTGATATAAGGCGCGACCCAGAGAATCTGCATGTGCCCCTGTTCAGTTACCCGATGCGGAATCTCATTAGCCCAGAGAAAACTACAAAACTCCGTCAGATCTTCGGACAGCGGAACTTCGAGTACAGCCTTCATCCATAAGCTCCTTCACGCGGAAACTCACGATCCACGTCAACCCAGACAAATTTAGCTGGATCTATCTCTGTCTCGCCATCAAAACGGTAAGCGACCAACTTGCCATACTTGACCGCGCTGTAGTCGAGACAGGCGATATTCGGTGCTACCGGTTCAGGCTCCCCTTCACACCAGAAATGGCCGATAAACAACGGACGCTCGTTCACATCGTAATACTGCATCTCGGTGAGATTCGCTGCGCTCAACGGCATACGCGCTATATGTTCTGGCAAGGGATCCGGCTGAAAAGCGACATCGCCCAGCGTCTGCGGTTGCTGCGCCCAGAATTTAGTTCTGAAGAAGTGGCGTCTGAAACCATCTTTGCTGATCATCACCTCATTATTAGGCAACCGCAGATGGGTTCCTCGCAGCAGGCGATCAGTTACCAGCCACTCAAAACTGTTATTTACAGCAGAGCTGTATAGGAACTCATCAACAACAAGGGGACGAGCGCCCAGAGTTTGTTTCAATCTATTGATCAGCGGCTGATGCCAGCAGGCATGGACAACGCGAAGATCCTCTTTCTCGAGATACAGAGGCATCTCCCGAATCCATGCCAGCATATCGCGCTCATCCTGTGGATGATTGGCAAACTGATCCAGCGTTTCCTGCACGATGCGCTGATGACGTGCATTACGCTCGCGCAGGTAGAGATCTGGGTTATCTTTTAACGGTGTCTGATAGCAAAGATAGTTGTACTCGTGGTTACCCATCACTATCTCAGCTTCACCTGCCTCAACCATCGCATGGACGAGATGAACCGACTCACGAATTCTGGGGCCTCGATCAACCACATCTCCCAGAAAGATCACTTTTCGACGCGCATGGCGATAGATTCCGGACTGTTCCCGATACCCTAATCGCTCCAGCAACATCCTCAGACTGGTGGCACAACCATGAATATCACCTATCAGGTCGTAGCCGGTTCCTCGGTCCACTAGAAGCTCTCCCCTGGTTTAGAGCTCCAACCCAGTTTTTCACGGCAAGTACTGTAAAAGTCATAATCCAGTGGGTGCAGAAGCTTCAGTTTCTGCGGCTTTTTATGAATGGTGACCGTATCACCTGGCGCCAGAGAGATATTCATCTGCCCATCGCAGGAGATTGAAGGATAGGTCTCATTGCTTTCACTGATCACCAGCTTAAGCTCGGAGTTACCCTCAACAACGATTGGGCGGCTCGACAGTGTATGCGGGAACATCGGCACCAGAACCAAAGCATCAAGTTTAGGCTGCATCAGCGGACCACCGCCTGAGAGCGCATAAGCGGTTGATCCGGTCGGTGTTGAAACAATCAGACCATCTGAACGCTGGTTGTAAACATATTGCCCCTCAACCCAGAGTTCAAACTCAATCATTCGCGTCGCCTTACCCGGGTGAAGAACACAGTCGTTAAGCGCCGTCGCCTCTGCAATCGGTTCACCTTCACGCTTCACAATAACATCGAGCAGAAAGCGCTTATCAACCGTGTAGCGCCCCGCGAGAACCTCACCGACCTTCTCTTCAATCTCAGTCGGTTTGATATCGGTAAGGAAACCCAGATTACCGCGGTTAACTCCCAGCACCGGCACATTGGACATCGCCAGCGATCGGGCAGCACCGAGCAGACTACCATCACCGCCAACCACGATCACCAGATCGCAGATCTCACCCATCAGTTTCTGCTTGGCCACCTGAAGCCCATGACCCGGCATTAGGTCAGCAATCTTCTCATCCAGCACCACTGACAGATTATGGCGCTCCAAAAACCGGATTAACTCCTTTAGCGTGTCGATAACAGACTTACTGCCTAATCGACCAATCAATCCAATATTTTTAAACTGCACCATTCTCATATTCTCTATCGTCCATCCAGTGCCGACTTAAGGCAGAAAAAGAGCACTGATTATAGTGGCAGCGGCCCACAAAAGGCAGACGCCAGCCGAGACAAACGTTTTGACTGACCACGATTACCCTGAAGTCCGCCAGTGTGCATGACTATCAGACGAGTTCCAACCGGGTATCGACCATCGTTTAAGGCATGCAATAGATAGCTGATGGCGCGGACAGTATAGATTGCATCCAGTTCAATTGATGTGACTGCTTCGAAACGCGTCAGCAATGCCGACAACTCAGCGTTTATCTTTCCATAACGCAACGCCGGACCCTGATTGATCGACCAGTTACCCAGATCATCTTGCCCCAGTAACGTTTTAACCCTCAACTCCAGATCCGCCAGATCGGCAAATACCGAGACACCTTCAAGCCTGACACCCTCTGGAGCCCCCAGCGCCATACCCGCCAGCGTACCACCACTGCCGACAGGCAGAATCACCACATCAGGGCGAGAACCACCCTCCAACGCTGGCAGACTCCATATCTGGCGACACCCATCAACAGCAAGTCTGTTGCTCCCGCCTTCGGGTACCAGTTGAAAAGAACCAAACTTTTCTTGCAACTCAACAAGAAACTCGGAATCGGTTTTTTCTCTGTAAGCGGAACGTGATATGAAGTGAAGCTCCATCCCCCAGCGTTTAGCGTCCGCCAATGTCGGTGTTTGCTGTGACTCTCCGCGTACGATACCAATCGTGCGACGTTCGATCTTTTTGCCGGCCCAGGCCAGTGCATGCAGATGATTGGAAAAGGCGCCACCAAAGCTAAGTATCGGAACAGTCGGATCCCCGTGCTCTAGCTGAGGTAGAAGTTTGAACCACTTATTACCGCTGATCATCGGATGAACCCGATCCAGACGAAGAACCTGAACCTGAACGCCAAATCGCCTGAAAACAGGTAGATCCAGTTTATCCAGAGTGATACCGGTGCTTTTGATAAATGGGCTAAAAGCGCCCTGAATAGAAATGTGAGACATCAATTGTAATGGTGGTGGGCGAAGAGGGGTTCGAACCCCCGACCCTCTGCTTGTAAGGCAGATGCTCTCCCAACTGAGCTATTCGCCCAAAACAATCGGCTTGTCTTATGACTTAATTTGCCCCACCGAATTTTGAGACAAATTTTCTTTCACGACCTTTGCAAGATCGCTCCTACAATAATGTAGGTGGCGGAATGGACGGGACTCGAACCCGCGACCCCCTGCGTGACAGGCAGGTATTCTAACCAACTGAACTACCACTCCGTTTTGGTGGGC
>JBFEXW010000219.1:0-4062 GCA_041562495.1 Marinobacterium sp.
ATCTTTAACTGCCTGTTCAATGACCCAGGGCGTGATTTGTCGCACAAACCCGGTTTTTTCAGCGAAGGGTATAAAGAGATCGGGTCGAACAGCTCCTTGCCGAGGATGATTCCAGCGTAGTAGCGCTTCTACGCTTTTTAATCTCCGGGTATGCAGATCAAATTTTGGTTGGTAAAGGAGGGCGAACTGATTATCAAACAGCGCAGTACGTAACTCTCCGAGCAAACTCAGAAGGCTGTCGTTGTCTGATTTTTCCGCCTGAGTTGCTATATGAAAAGTCAGCTTTTTGCGTTTCGCTTCGTTAAGTGCGGCTTCGGTGCTGCGGATTAGCGTATCCATATTCCGGCTGATTGTGGGAAAGCTGCTGGCACCCATACTCAGGTCAATATCCAGTCTTTGCCCCTTGATCTGAATCGAATCAGCAACGGCACTATTTAGTTCGTTCAGGACCTCTTCCAGCGCTTCAGGCTCTGTATGATCCTCCAGAAATATTGAGAAGGTGTTGCCCTCCAGACGCGCAATAAGGTCCCGGTCGGATAAGCGAGCGGCCAGTCGTTGACCAACTTCACGGAGTACCAGATCTCCGACCTCGTGCCCCAGAGCGCTGTTGATCTGTGAAAAACGATTGATATCGACCAGTATGATCGAACCTTCTGACTGTTTTACAGCCTCTCGGACTATCTCCAGAAACCTGTTGCGGTTGCTAAGTTTGGTCACGTTATCTTCATAAGCGAGGCGCTTTATAAACAGCTCACGGGTCAAAATGCTATGCTTCATTCGATTGAGCGAGCGTTCAAGCCGCGCCATTTCAGGGGTGTTGGCTTGACTCGGGTAGTCTTCATAGTCGCCTGATGCGATTCGGTCAGCAGAAGCAACAGTGTTATCTATCTCACGGGAAAACCCTCTGGATATCCGATACGCGAGCAAACCGCTCAGTATGATAAGCATCAGTTCAGTGACTATAATCACCAGCGTAACCGAATCAGAGCGGGACTGCAGATGCTGCTCACTTTTCAGCATACTGTCCTGTTGCTCAATACTGACCTGTTCGGTTTCGGCCAGCAGTTTGTTTAATACAGGGTTCGTGTGAGCTTCGAAATGCTGTTTTGCTGGCACCAGTCCATTGGATTCAATCAACTCAACCGTCTGCTGAAACAGCTCACCATATTCTGCCCGTAACTGAATCAGATTGTCGACATCAGCATATTCAGGTTCTTTCGACAGTGTCCGTACAGCGGCATCGGACATCGCCAGAGCCTTGTCCATTGAGCGGTAGATCTTCTTGCGAGCTTCGCGATCTTCAGTCTGAAGTAACTGTAAAAGCAGATAAGCGGCCGTTTGTGCCTGCTGAGTGGCGCGCTGAGCAAGAATTGTGCGTCTGGTTTGATCCTCGACCAATGACTGCAGTTGGTTGGCCGTTCGGTCAAAGTAAGAGACTGACAGGTACGAGGAGAATGACATCAGTGCCAGAATCGTAATAAACGATAACAACAGACGATTTCGCATTGACAGAGAAGAGAATAAATCGCGAATCATGATGAATAAGGGCTTTACTGCTTTCCTGGTTCGACCTTAACGCACAAAGGGGGCGTTAAACCAGACTTTGGTTTAGATGAGTGCGAAAAAATCCATGGTGCCTCAGAGTAACCGAGAATATTTGGAAACAAGGCGGCTCTCGCGGTTAATGGTCGTAGCCGTTAACAAAAGGGGAAAAATTTGCATAAAGTTTGTAAGGTTCATAAGCCTGTCTGCGACTGAGTTACGTCATTCAAAAAAACAAATTGAGGTGAATCATGAATACGAACGTTAAAAAATCCTCTGTAGCTCTGGCGCTGGGTGCTGCGCTGGCTCTCTCGTCTGCTTCTGGCTCTGCATCAGCTGATGAAATGAAGATGGAGCAGGAGAAGTGCTATGGTGTCGCGCTGGCTGGAGAAAACGACTGTAAAGCGGGGCCTGGGACCTCCTGTGCCGGAACTTCCATAAAGGATTATCAGGGGAACGCGTTTTCCATAGTGGCTAAAGGAACCTGTGAAATGCTTGACTCTCCTACCTCTCCGACCGGACATGGTCAGTTAGACGCGTTTGAAGAGAAGATGTAAGCCGATGAATACCCGGTTAAATGAAAACCGCAGGGTTCTGGCTGGTGGTGACAGGCTACCGGCCAAACCGGGTATCGGTTTGAAAACTCAGCATCTGAGCGCGCTAATTGAACAGCGTCCAGAGATAGGTTTCGTTGAGGTCCATGCTGAAAATTATATGGTTAAAGGTGGTGCTCGCCTCTATCTCCTTGACTGTGTCAGGGAATTATATCCATTGTCGATTCATGGAGTCGGTGCTTCTCTTGGCGGTGAGGGAATGCTCGATGAAACGCATTTAAAGCACCTGAAACAACTTAACGAGCGATATCAGCCTCAGGCGTTTTCTGAACATCTGGCATGGGCCGAAGTTGATGGTCGTTACCTGAATGATCTTCTGCCGCTGGTTTACACCGAAGCGACCCTGAAACGGGTAACGGAACAGGTAGACTATCTTCAGAATTACCTTGGACGGCGCATCCTGATAGAAAATCCAGCGACCTATCTTCAGTTCGAGATGTCAAATCTGGGCGAGCCGGAGTTTATCAGTGAACTGGTTAAAACATCCGGATGTGGTCTGTTGCTTGATCTGAATAATCTTTATGTAACCTGTAGCAATCACAAGCTAGAGACTGATAGCTATTTTGACAGATTGCCGTTAACGGCGGTCGAAGAGATCCATCTGGCCGGTCATTCGGTTGATTCGCTCACTGATGGAATGCAGTTGCTGATTGATTCTCATGATCGCAGTGTGTGTGAACCCGTCTGGGAGCTCTATCGTAAAGCGATTGGTCGTTTAGGTGCTCTACCGACGCTACTCGAATGGGATGCACAGGTGCCGGAATTGATGGCATTAGTAGCGGAAGCGAAACGGGCGGATCGGTATCTGTTAATGGCGTCCGAGGCTGTATGTGATGCAGGCTGAATTTAAAAAACGCCTTTTTGATCGCGACCTGTCGCTGGATCTGATTAGGTCTGATGAGATTCCGTCAGAGATACGTTTCAATGTGTATCGTAATAATGTTCACACGTCCCTTATTGAATCGTTACAGCATAGCTTTCCAACGGTTGTATCGCTTGTAGGGGTGGACTACTTTAGCAATATTGCCTGGCATTATATTCAGCAACATCTGCCCACGACTGCCCTGCTTGTTGAATATGGTGTAAATTTTCCGGAGTTTGTCTGTGGCTTTGTCAAGAATCAGAAGCTGGACTATCTCCCTGATGTTGCCCGATTAGACCGGAGCTTTATTGAATGTGCTAACGAGGCTGACGGCGAGGCTATCGCGTTGGAAACATTGGCTGGCTGGGTATCGCGGCCAGAGATGTTTGAGCGGCTGTGTCTGTGTTTTACTGCACCGGTTCGGTTAATCAGATCGAGATACCCGATTTTTTCTATCTGGCAGGCTCATCAGAAGTCTGATATGGCAGATCGTCTGTCTCAGATCGATCTGAGTAAGTCGGAGACGGTGTTGCTTACGCGTCCTGCGTTTGGGGTTCGGTCCCATCAACTGGAGCATGCTGAAGCGGTTTTTATTGAGGCGCTATTGATGGGCGAGAGAATAGGTCAGGCTGTATCTCGGAGCGGCGATATTGATCTGGTATCTGTTCTGCGGTTGTTAATTGATGAGGGTGCAATCAGTGCACTTAATGGGGATTGTTGATGTTCGCATTGTATTCAAAAGTTATTGAGTTCTTTTCCAGAATTCCTGTCAGTCTCATAGCGCTGCTTGGGCGTTTCTCACTGGCAGCCCTGTTTTGGAAGGCGGGGCAGTCAAAAGTTGAGGGGCTGAAGATCGATATGATTGAAGGGGTCTGGCACTGGGGAATACCACGATTGACAGACAGTACTATCTATCTTTTTACCTATGAGTATCAGTTGCCCCTGATTAACGCTACAGTTGCAGCAGTACTCGCTGCATTCTCTGAACATCTCTTTGCAGTACTTTTACTCATTGGCTTGGCGACGCGGTTTGCCGCTTTCTCG
>JBFEXW010000220.1:0-4060 GCA_041562495.1 Marinobacterium sp.
AGGAGGAAGCGATCGGCCAGAATCTGCAACTTTTAATACTCCCGCCACAGTTGCCCTCCTTCTCGCATACGGAGAAGGATACTCCGTTATCGACTGTTGATGGATCTGTTGGTCGGGCGATCCCGCTCAAAGCAAGACGCAAGACGGGTGAAGAGCTTGATATAGAACTCTCTCTGGGGAGTTGGCAGGAAGCTGGCGTCGAATTTTACTCGGTTATTATCAGCGATGTTTCTGACCGCAAGGCTTATGAAGATAAGCTATTCATAGAGGCTAACTATGACAGTCTGACCGGACTGGCAAACAGAATCAATATTGTCCGTACCATTGAGGATGCCAAGGCGGGTAGCGAACGAATCGCCGCTATTATGATTCATCTCAGTGGCCTGTCTGAGACCAACACCAGTCACGGTTATCTGGCAGGTAACGAACTGATTGTAGAATCTGCTAAACGGTTAATGACCGTGTTGCAGGAGGGCGAATTTATTGCTCACATTTCTGCCTGTCAGTTCGTCATCGTCGTTACTCAGGATGTGGATACCCGAACCCAGACGATCATTCATGAAATTTCTATGCTGTTCAATGAGGCCACCAGACCCGACTCAATGGTGATCTTCCAGAGCCCCAGCTACGGTATCGTTTTTTATCCCGATGATGATACCGATGCCGAAATCCTGATGAGCAAAGCTCAGGTTGCGCTGAGTCAGGCACTGACCTCTACAACAACTAACTGGTCCTACTATAACGAGGAATTTAACACTCAGGTCCAGCAGCAGCTCGCTATTATTTCAGAACTGCATGACGCGCTGGTTCAACAGCAGTTTGAGCTTTTCTTCCAACCTAAAGTGGATGCCCATACCGGCAGATGCAAAGGGGTTGAGGCGCTGATTCGCTGGAAACATCCGGAACGAGGCTATGTCCCCCCGGCAGAGTTTGTTCATAGCCTTGAGTCCTGTGATCTGATCTACGGCGTCGGTCACTGGTTGATCGATGAAAGCTGTAGGGCCGCCAAACATCTTAAAGATCTTGGCTACGATCATATTACAGTCGCACTGAATATCTCGCCTAAACAGTTTGATACCGAAGATATCGCATCGATCGTTGAGCTGTTTCTGGAGCAACATAATCTGCCGGGCAAACAGATCGAACTGGAGGTCACCGAGTCGCTGCTGCTGTTTGCGGTGAGCAGTCTGAATGATCAAATTGATCAGCTAAGTGCGCTCGGAGTTAGCTTCAGTATGGATGACTTTGGCACCGGCTACTCCTCCCTCTCCTATCTGCAATCGATCTCGTTTCATACAATCAAGATTGATCAGGCGTTTATCGCAAAACTTCCCGGCACTGAAAAAGACCGTCAACTGATCACAGCAATTCTGGATATGTCCAAAGCGATGCAACTGACAACCGTGGCGGAGGGTGTCGAAACTAAAGAGCAGGCCGATATGCTCGCTGAGTTGGGCTGCGATCTGATGCAGGGTTATTACTATGCCAAACCGATGCCGATGGATCAGTTAGAAACCTGGCTTGAAAACAATATCAGGGGTTCTCGAACCGCGTCTTAGTTCCCCAGATTGAGGTACTTAGACTGCCACTAAACAGTTCTGCTGTAACAGCTGTTCAAAGGCTTCGGCATCAACCGGCCTGGAAAAATAGTAGCCTTGAAACTCATCGCAACCCATGGCAAGCAAGATTTCCTTCTGCTCCTCGGTTTCAACGCCTTCGGCGATGACCGTCAGTTTAAGACTGTGTGCCATCGATATGATCGCATTGACGATCAGACCATCATCCGAATCTGTTTTCATACTCCTGACGAAACTCTGATCAATTTTCACATGTTCAAATGGCAGCTTTTTCAGATAGGACAGTGAAGAATACCCTGTGCCAAAATCATCCAGTGAAAGGCTGATGCCGAAGTGTTTGAATACGCTGAATAACAGAAGGCTCTTTTCAAGGTCATCCATAATAGATGACTCGGTAATCTCGATCTCAATATTCTGAGGTTCCAACCCACAGCTCTGGTATACCTGAGCAATACTGATGGGAAACTCAGGTTCCTCTAACTGAACCGACGAGACATTGACCGCTATTCTAAAGTCCGGGTTATAACTGGAGATCCATTCAGCCGCCTGTCTAAATGCAGTTTTTAGGATCCAGTCGCCAATCGGCACGATAGCGCCGCTCCTTTCAGCGATAGGTATAAATTCAGCCGGTGAAATATACCCCTCTTCCGGATGTTTCCACCTTATCAGCGCCTCGGCACCAACAATCGTACTATCCTTCGCACAGACCTTGGGTTGGTATACCACCTCGAACTGATCATCATCCAGCGCAGTCAGTAAACCCTCTTCGATAAACTGTTCCCGGTTAATCTGGTCTCGCAGCGCTTCGGTGAAACCGATCAATTCATTCCCTTTACCTTTATCCTTGGCATAGATAGAAGCCAGATTAGCATTCATTGCAAGTTCATTCAGCGAGGTTTCACGGCTCACCCTGCGGCAGTATCCGATAGAGGCTGTGATCTTAATATTTGAGTGATCGATTTCAAAATAGGTATGAAACAGGACCAGAATATCTTTCAGTAGTTGAATACTATCCGGCTGAGATTTAAACAGAAGCGCGAATCTATCCTGGCGATACAGGTATATCTCCACCTCTGCTGGCAGGATCTCTTTTATATCATCTGCGATTCTGCATAAGAGTTTTTTCTCATAATTAACACCATGAAAGTCGACAACCTGACGAAAGTTATTCAGATCGACGAACGCAACCGACATAAACCGGCTCGAGTTTTGATTTATTCTCGAGATAAATCTATTAGTGTTAGGGAGCTGGGTATTTACATCAAAGTAAGCGACCTCGTCGAGTTCTTTCGTTCTTGTTCTTATGTAATTAAATAGACCATAGGATATCTTTTCAGAGAGGTTCTCTTCATAACCCAGGAAGGTATCAATGTACTTTTCATTACTTACTTCAAAGTCTTCATCCAACAGCATCACTGTTGATGAGAAGTTGAGAAACTCGGGGACAGTATCATTATAAAATTCACCTAATGAAAACATCCCGTAAACAGGCGAGATTTCACTGAGATCTTTGATCTCTTTAGCAACAACCTCACTGGGCAGGAAAAGCTTTCGCCCTTCGCAATAGGAAGCCAGAACAACCTGACTGCTCGTATCCTGTATCAGTTGTCGGGTTTGTTTATAGCTTTCATCATAGATCAGACCGGGGTTTCCATAACCAAAGTAGATCTCATCTCCCTGATCTATATTTCCAGATACAATCAGTTTGTCACCCTCGACACCGATAATCCCTCGTGCAACAAACTCGTTGTCACTTTTAATCATAAACGGGAAAGCAGATCCCATGCCGGGCATCGACCGAGCAATCCCTTCACCGAGATACTTTTCAATTAGCTGTAGCGGTTTTTCATTAGAGATCTCTTCAATAACGTTCTGGTGCCCCTTGGTTACCACAAAGGCTTTATCCAGCGCCTCCCAGCCAAAGAAGAAGTGGTTAGCAACTTTTAAACGGTCTGAATTGAGACTGACACATACAGCACCAGTCTTAAGAATCTGCTCATCCGCAATAACAAAGGTGTTAGTAAACAACTCTTTGGATGCCACACCGCCTATAACAGGTACAGAAGCCGCATCGTTTAGCAGCCCTTCGAGATACAGCTCGCCATTAAAATTTTCCGCATCAACGTAGGAAATTAACAGTTGGCTGTTTGCCGAGATAACCCGGTTCGCAATTGTTACGCCGGCATCAAAGGAATCGCTTTTTTTATCGGTATAGTCCAGTTTAACCGTTACCGTTTTAAACTGGATCGCCACTACAAGCGTAGTGTTGTCGTAAAAAACAGCGTTTTTATAGATAACACCATGACTGGAACTGCCTATGACGACCGCACAGGGAAGCTCTTTTTTAATCTTTAAGATTAATGACTTAAGGTAATCAAAATCTTCGGAGTTGGTTAGAATATTAACAAGAACAGGCTCTTTTTTAATGAAAGCCCCATAAAAGTGTTTATTTAGAAAATCACCCTCACAAACCAGAGCAGACT
>JBFEXW010000221.1:0-4029 GCA_041562495.1 Marinobacterium sp.
TATAGAGCAGTGTGTTCCAAAGAAAGCGCGCCTTGTGCATCAGCGCGTTACACGTGACAATATGATGCTGATATCGATGCTTTAGGTAATTATCTTTAGATGACTGTTGTGAATCGAAGTGCGCTGGTGCTTCATACTGCCGAACAGATGTTTGATTTAATTAATGATGTACGGCGTTATCCTGAGTTTCTTCCATGGTGCAGTGATACTAAGGTGATTGCTGAGTCGGCGGAGTCGATCGAAGCCTCTCTTTTTCTGTCCAAGGGTGGCTTGAGTTACAGCTTTACGACCCGAAATGAGTTGGATCGACCTAAGACGATGATCATTCGTCTGGTCGAGGGGCCCTTTAAGTCGCTTGAAGGTGAATGGACTTTTACGCCTCTCAGCGAAGAGGCCTGTAAGGTTGAACTCATTCTGAGTTTCGATTTTTCGGGCAAGCTGACTGGAATGGCGATGTCAAAAGTGTTTAATTCTGTCGCCACGACACTGGTTGATGCCTTTGTTGCGCGAGCTGATCAAGTGTATAGCTGAGGTTTCTGTGATTCAGGTAGAGATTGCCTATGCGCTCCCCACGGAGCAGAAGATTATTACGCTGCAGGTCGAGGAGGGTACAACGGCTTATGAAGCGGTTGCTCGCTCACGGATCGCTGAGACCTTTCCGGATATAGATATCAATAATGATCCGATGGGGATCTTTGGAAAAGCGGTGAAAGACCCGAAATCGCAGGTGTTACGTGGAGGCGACAGGGTGGAGATATATCGCCCATTAATCGCCGATCCCAAAGAGGCGCGAGCTAAGCGCGCCGCCAAAGTTAAAGCTGAAAAATAGGGCGTGTAGAACGGCGGCGGGTACTTACTTTTCAGCACCCGGACGCATATCGCCTTCAATTCGTGCCAGCAATCCTTTATCAAAGTAAAGAGTCACTCGCTGGTTCGCCCGCATCTTGTCCTCTTCAACGAGGTGGTAGACATAGTCCCAGCGGTTTTCGTGGAAGGTATCTTCGATTAGCGGAGTGCCCATGACATACCGTACCTGGCTCTGTGTCATGCCGGGACGTAACTGGTCAATCTGTTCCTGTGTGACAGTGTTTCCCTGAGGGACATCCATCTTATAAACGCCGGGGAAATCGGTGCAGCCCGTCAGGGTTGCCAGTAGGGCGAGTGCTAGAAGTTGCTTACGCATGGGTAAAAAGCTTCCACTTTTGGCTGATTCAATTGATAATTCAGTCTACCATTGCAGACAATTAATCGCCTAGAGTTCGAGACAGATAATAATGGCACTTGAAAATCAGGAGCTTCGTAAAGCGGGGCTAAAAGTGACACTGCCGCGAGTTAAAATCTACCAGATCCTTGAGCAGGGGGGAGAGGGCGACCACTTTTCGGCTGAAGGTATCTACAAAATCCTGATGGAGCAGGGCGAAGATGTGGGTCTGGCAACGGTATACCGTGTGTTGACTCAGTTTGAAGCTGCGGGTCTGGTGACGCGGCATCACTTTGAAGGTGGTCACTCAGTCTTTGAGCTGGCGCGTGACGAACAGCACGACCATGTGGTCTGTGTTAAGTGTGGCCGGGTGCGTGAGTTCAGTGATCCGGAGCTGATTAAGCGCTTAGAGCAGATCGGCACTGATCTGGGATTCAATATTACCGATCGTACCCTCTATCTTTACGGTACTTGCAAAGAGGGCTGTGAAGAGAAGTAGTTCTTTTCACCCCTGTCTTTATAGCTCCGCTTATCTGATTTGATCTGAGTTTTCCAAATGGCTGTTGAGCGTTAACTCTCAACAGCTTCCAGCATCTCCCGGGCATGGCTCAGCGTGGTATCCGTGATCTCCAGCCCTCCCAGCATACGGGCGACCTCATTGATTCTCTGTTGTTCGGTCAACATCGAGATACGAGTTTCTGTCTGACTTGATTCATTGTTTTTGCTAACAAACAGATGCTGTGTACCCTGCGCTGCAACCTGTGGCTGGTGTGTGACGCAGAGAATTTGTGCGCGACCGCTTAACTCACGAAGCAAGCGGCCTACTACTTCAGCAATGCCGCCACCAATACCAACATCAACCTCATCAAAGATCAGTGTGGGTGTGCTGGTGGTTTTAGCCGTTACTACCTGAATGGCTAGACTGATCCGGGAGAGCTCGCCGCCAGACGCTATGCGGGCAAGTGGTTTGGCGCTTTGTCCTTTGTTGGTTGCGATCAGAAACTCGATCTCTTCGAGGCCCTGTGGGCCGATATGACGAGGATCAAGCGGCATCAGATTCGCGGTGAATCGGGCTGATGCCATGCCAAGTTGGGCGAGCTGCTCGTTTACGGCGTTGTCCAGTCGCTTCGCTGATTTTTGTCGCTGAAGACTGAGTTGGCGTGCTTTCTGAAGTAGGTTCTCATACGCATTCGCCACCTCTGATTCCAACTGCTCAAGATCTTCATCGACATGGCTTAGCTTGCTGAGTTGATCGTTAAGTTGGTCTTTCAGGTCGGGTAGCTGCTCTGGAGCAGTGCGATGCTTTCTTGCCAGGTCGTATAGTGCGGTCAGACGTTCCTCTACCTCGTACAGGCGCTCAGGATTCAGCTCTACGCCCTGTAAGTAGTGATTCATCTCTCGCTGGGCTTCATCGATCTGAATCAACGCGGAGTTAAGCATTTCGCTAACCTGATAGATCGACTCTGATTCAGCTTCCATCTCATTGATCAGATGTAATGCCTGGTTGAGCAGGTTGCTGGCATGATCGGCATCGCCTTCACTGAGCAGATTGTTGATCTGCTGGCCTCGGGTCAGAATCGCCTCAGCGTTAGACAGCTCCTTCTGCTCCTGTTCCAGCGCGGTCACTTCGCCGGGCTGAGGATCAAGCTGGTTAATCTCTTCCGTCTGATAGGTGAGAAGCTGTAGCTGTGCATTGGCTTCTTCACTTACCTCCTGAAGGCGAAGCAGGGCTGAATTTTTCTGCTGCCATTGCAGATAAAGACCGCGGACCTCGGCTGCAAATGGTTGAGCCTGTCCGAAGTTGTCGAGCAATATGCGGTGATACTCTTTCTTTAGCAGGCGCTGATGTTCGTGCTGACCGTGAATGTCCACCAGAAGCTCGCCAAGCTCACGTACACGGTTGAGCGGGCAGGGGTGGCCGTTGATGTAGCTGCGAGTACGTCCGTCAGACGAGAGCGTACGGCGCAGTATGCACTCACTTTCATCCTCCGCTTCCAGTTCATTCTCGCGTAACCACTCTTGAGCTTCAGGCAGTTGTGTAATATTGAACGCAGCGCTGATCTCGCCTCGCTTGGCACCTTCCCTTACCGCATCGCTTTCTGCCCGGTTCCCCAGAGCCAGTCCAAGTGCATCCAGCATGATCGATTTGCCAGCCCCGGTTTCACCGCTGACCACGGTCATGCCTTTACGTAATTCCAGATCCAGATGGGAGACGATAGCGAAATTTCGAATACTAAGAAGACTAAGCATGGCGCAGTCCTGGTTTTATATACAGTATTCGTATTTGTAATCGATTATCTGTTGGTCAGCAAGGGTTGCCGTAAAAAAAATGGGTCGGGGTCTTGAATTTAGGTCTGTTAAACACCAAATAACGGACAAGTTGAGAACCTATACCTAGTTTTGGGGTGAAAGATGGCTAACGAAGAACAGAAAGCACCGGAGACGCCGGAAACCGAGACAGCTCAAGAGACTCAGGCAGTTGAAGAAATAGCTGCTGAGGATAACGCGCAGCCTGAGGAGACCCTGGAGTCGCTTTCTGAAAAGCTGCAGGACGCTGAGGCGACTATCGCTGAATTGCAGAAGCAGCTTGCAGAGCTGGAACCTCGTGCGCAGGCGGAGATCCTTAATCAGCGTCGTCGTGCAGAGGTTGAAGTCGATAAGGCGCGTAAGTACGCACTGGAGAAGTTCACCTCTGAGCTGCTGCCAGTCGTCGATAGTCTGGAGCGCGCAATCGAAGCCTGTCAGACCGATGATGAAGCGATCAATGCGCTACGTGAAGGTGTTGAGATGACCCATAAGATGTTTATGGATGGCATCACTAAATTCAA
>JBFEXW010000222.1:0-4020 GCA_041562495.1 Marinobacterium sp.
AAAAAAGAGGTCCGAAGCCTGTTTATTAACCATCAACTGCAGATATCTATTCAGATCAATCATCTAAAAGGAACTCCATCGGTATGTTATATCCCTATAGACTAGTGGAGCTCCCCGATATCTGCCAGCTATTCGGTCAACCGGTTAGCCCGATAGTCAGCAATCGCCTGATCTAACTCTGCCTGAGTATTCATCACAAAGGGGCCATACTGAGCGATTGGTTCGTTAACGGGAAGCCCGGCAATCACCATCAACTTCAACTCTTCAGATCCAGCAGTTACCTTTATACAATCACCCCCTGACAGTTCAGCGGCTTCATGCAGATTAAGCACCTCATCACCCAGCTTCCCCTCTCCCTCATAGAGGTATACAAAGCCCTTAAGCTCAGATGGAACCGATAGTTCTGCATTTGATAAGGGCTCCAACTGCAGCTCCAGAAAAAGCGGCTGCCGACTGATACCGGTAACAGGACCACGCCGAGCGCCCTGTTCAGTATCCACCTCTCCCGCCACCAGTCGAATCCGGGCGCCTTCCGATAGTTCAAGCTCTACAATTTCATCGGGATCAAGGTTCTGATAGGCGGCTGGCTTCATCTTTTCAGCAGACGGCAGATTCACCCAGAGCTGAAAGCCTCGCATCAAGCCATGCTCCTGCTGCGGCATCTCCTCATGAATAACACCGCGTCCTGCTGTCATCCACTGAACACCACCAGGACGCAGTATTCCTTCATTTCCCATATGATCTTTGTGCTTCATCAAACCATCAATCATATAGGTGACTGTCTCAAATCCACGATGAGGATGCGCCGGAAAACCGGCGACATAATCATCAGGATTGTCAGATGAGAAACAGTCCAGCATCAAAAATGGGTCGATCCTGGCGAAACCGCTGCTTCCGACACTGCGACGAATTCTTACGCCCGCACCATCACGACTATCTACTGCTTTAATTCTCCGCTTAATCGACCTGTAACTCATAGATACTACTCCCAGCTTTTACGACACCAACGCCTCTTTTGCCTGCGCCAGAGACTGCTCGCGATGAGTTTCCATCGCCAGCCCTTCTGCCAGAACGACACGCGTATCTTTGAGACCAATAAATGCCAGGAACTGTTTCACATAACCGATCTGATAATCGAGTCCCGCTTCGGCATATAAACCACCACGTGTCGCCAACAGATAAACCGGCTTATTATCCAGCAGCCCCTGCGGCCCGTGCTCAGTATAGCTAAAGGTCAGTCCTGCGCGCGCCAGATGATCAAACCAGGATTTCAACTGAGACGAGATATTGAAGTTATACATTGGCAGACCGATCAGAATAACATCGGCTGCCTTCACCTCTGCCAGTAGCTCATCAGCCTGAGCCACTACCTGAGCCTGCTCTTCAGTCCGCTGCTCTACCGCAGTTCCGAGCGCCTCTAAACGGAAGCCATCCAGATGCGGCACCGGCTTCAAACTAAGATCACGCTCTACCAGCTCAACGCTTTCACCCTTTTTACGCAAATCTTCGAGCAGATGCAGTGCCAGCTTATTGGACTCACTTGCTTCACCAGTCAGACTTGTTTTAACCCAAAGCACATTCATTTAACACTCTCCTTACTTAGCTATGGAAACAATTTTCATCCAGCGCTATAAATAAGAGAATAGATCTTTAACTAATTATTTGATCGAAAAATTAGATATATGAAGATAACACTGGACCAATGGCTGGCTTTCGTAGCGGTTGTCGAAAACGGCAGCTACGCGCAGGCAGCAGAGAAGCTTAATAAAAGTCAGTCTACACTGAGCTATTCAATCCAACGGATAGAGACCGAGCTTGGGATTCGTCTGTTCCGTATGAGTGGCCGAAAATCAGTACTGACCGATACCGGTGAGGCGATGCTGACACTGGCGAGAGATCTGATAAAACGCGCAGAGGTTACAGAACATCAGGCCGAGGCGTTTGCGATGGGTGTTACGCCCAGAATAAGACTCGCCATTAACGCCCTATTTCCTGAACCCGTGCTGTTCGAAATACTAACCAAGTTTTCAAAACTGCACCCAAACACAGAGGTTCGTCTGGAACAGACGCTGTTAAGCGGAACCGATAAGGCCCTGCTTGAAGGAAAAGCCGATCTGGTCATCGCAGGTCATATTCCAACCGGTTACTCCGGCATACCGCTGTATCGGGAGCGCTTTATCGCCGTTGCCGCAAGTCACCACCCTCTACACAAAACGAACCACCTGCTGACACTTGAAGACCTACGTGAGCATCGTCAGATCGTTGTAAGCGATCCCGGTCAACGAAACCTCGATGTCGGCTGGCTGGGCGCACATCAGCGCTGGACCGTCAGCAACTCGGAGCTGTCGATCTGTGCGGTAACAGAGGGACTGGGATTTGCCTGGCTACCGGAACTGAAGATCAGAGAGAAGCTGCAAAAAGGTCTGTTACTCCCTCTGCCTCTGGAAGCGGGCGCCGAACGCCATGAGCAGCTCTATCTGATTTGTGCCGACCCTGAAACCCTGTCAAGCGAGGTTAAGATGCTGTTTGAGGAGATCAAACTCGCCGTATCACGGCTCTGCCGCAACAGAGATTAGTCTTATTCAGAGTCGCTCTGTTCTGTCGGGATCAGATCCAGCTCCAGCACAGCTTTCTCTACCAGCTCCTCCGGTAGCTCCTTCTGCACAGAGACGCCAAGATCTTTGAATTCAGCTGCCTGCTTAATCAAGTTGCCACGACCTGAGTACAACTGTCCCAGCGCTTTATCATAGCTTTGTCGGGCGTTATCCAGCTTCTTCCCAACATCCTGCATGCTACCCAGAAACGCATTTAGCTTGGCGTAAAACTTTTCAGCTCTATCCGCCAGTTGAGCACTATGTTTACTCTGATCTTCAAAACGCCAGAGCTGGCGCACTATATTCAGACTGGTCAGCAAGGTGGTTGGCGTTGCGACGAGAATCTGCTGTTCTATCGCCTGCTGAAAAAGCGTTTCGTTGTATTTCAGCGCTTCCACATAGGCTGATTCGATTGGGATAAACATAATCACCACTTCAGGTGAATTCAGTCCCTGTAACTTATCGTAGCGCTTGGATGCCAGTTCTTTGATTCTCGCTGCAACAGCATCAGCATGTTCCTTGAGCGCCTGCAGACGATCATTATCATCATCAGCATTCACATAACGGGTATAGGCTGACAGAGATGTCTTAGCGTCGATAATCAGGTGCTTACCCTCAGGGAGATAAACAACCACATCAGGGCGATATCGACCCTCCTCGGTATCGATACTGACTTCTCGCTTATAGTCGATACCCAGACGCAATCCACTGCTATCAAGCACATTTTCCAGAATAAGCTCGCCCCAGTTCCCCTGCAGTTTTTTCTGTCCCTGCAGTGCTCTGGTGAGGTTCTCAGCCTGATCAGTAATTTCACGATTAAGTTTTTGAAGGTTCTGCAGTTCTGTACGCAGCTGAACACGATGCTCATTATCCACCTGATGCATCTTTTCGATACGCTCTTTGAAACCGTTGAGCTCGGTACGCATCGGCGTTAGCAAGGTTGTCAGGTTCTGCTGACTCTGCTCGCTGAACGCCTTGCCCTTCTTCTCCAGAATTTCCTGCGCCAACAGCTCAAACTCCTGTTTCAGAACCTCCCGATTCTCCTCAAGCTGCTTAAGTTGCTGCTGATGATGCGCATCACGCTCGCTAAGCTCAGTCTCCAGACGACTTTTCACTATCCCGAGTTCCCTCAACTCCTGATTTAACCGGAGCTCCTGCTCTGTCTTTTCACGGGATTCAGATTGCAGTTGAACTAAACGCTCACTGGCGGCCTGAGCCTGAACTTCGAGCCTGACGATCTGTTCACGATAGTTAGCACTGATGGCATCGAGTTCGGCTTTTACACGATGTAAACGTGTTTGCTGCCAGAATAGTGCAGCAACAAATATGAAACCGAGAAGTATAGAGATATATAAAGGGTCCACTGGCGCCTCCAGATCAATGAAGGCGCTAGACTATCGCATTTCGATGCGCAGGTCAGTGGATA
>JBFEXW010000223.1:0-4006 GCA_041562495.1 Marinobacterium sp.
AGGGGAGTGAGCGGCACTTCGGTACGAATGCACATATCGGAGTCGATGCTCGCACAGGTTTAACCCACAGTCTGACGACAACGTCTGCGAATGAGCATGACCTTAATCATGCCGAAACCCTTCTGCATGGTGATGAAGCGTTTATCTTTGCTGATGCTCAAAAGTGATTCGTTTTTGTCACCCGCTCGGAGGCTATTTGGGCTGCAACTGTTGGATTGTGTACCGCAATGAACTCCCTAGGGTGTTTCAAATCATTGATGGCTTTATCTATGTAAACCAGTCTTACTTACTGTTCAATGTTCGCCTGAAGGCGAACTCTAGTAACACTCATGGTTTTACCCCCAGAACAAGGGAATACAATGCATAGTTTCATATTATTTCAGTATTCAGCGATACTCTCAGCAGGTACGAAATCCAACCGATGAGACACTAAAGTCATCTTAGCCCCTATTGTACCCACTCACCTGTTCACCTGAGCAGGGTTGTTTTACGCCATCTATTTCATAGAGTAAGCTCACAGACTATTGTTAGCTCTGAACACCTCTTAAGCGTAAAGCTGTGACAGGAGATATTATATGAAGCCGTCTACCCGCAATGCTGTTTTACTCAGCGCTCTATTCGCAATTCCTCTTGCTCTCACTCCCATAGCCCCGCAGATTTCACCAGTCTCTGCAGCCGTAGCAAAATCGGACAATGCTGGAGGTGGCGGTCATGGTGGTGGAAACGGAGGCGGTAACGGTGGCGGAAACAGCTCAGGTGGCTCGGCTTCCGGCAACACCAATGGCGGCGGTCACTCTTTTGGAGCATCCAGTCATTCTCAGGATGCAGGCGGACTATCAAAGGGACAGGCGAAACAGGCCGAGATTGATTCACTTGTAGCTACATTGGGACTCTCCGGGCGAGGTGCATTGCACTCTATGCTTGGCTCCCTGAATGCGCGTAATGCCAGTGCGATGGCATTTGAGAACGCATCAGCGGAATCTCAGATAGGGCGCATAAAGGCCTATACCGAGGCGTTGGAGTTTACCAACTCAACCAACTCCGCAGTCACTGAAGCGCAAGCAGCTTTGGATGCATTTCTAGCCGAGAACGCGCCGGTCACTCAGGAGCAATTGGACGCAGCGCAAGCTGAAATTGATGCCGCAACAGAGGCTCAAGGCAGACTTGAAGCTAACCAAGCTAATCTGGATCAGGCGGTGCAGGATCTTACAGAGCTTCAAAATACCTCTCCTCAAACAGAGGAAGAAGCCGCCGCAATAGCAACTCAAATTGATACACTCAATGACACTATCAGCGACTTGGAAGCGGACATTGCGCTTGCTGATACGCTTAACCAAGCGGTGCAGGATCTCGAAACTCTGCAGCAACAGCAGGATAGTTATGAAACAGAGCTAGCCGGGCTTGAAGACGGCGTTACCAGCGCAGAGGAACAGTTGACTGCAGCAACTGAGGCTGAAATCGAGGCGCTGGATGTAGCCTATAACAAGGAGCTGGATGAAGAGGGCACGCTTGCTGCAGCGATCCGTGAAGTTTTTGATACACAAACAACAAACTGATGAGTCGACTCTTAATAGCACTGCTCGCGTTAACCCTGACAGTACTGTCAGGGTGCTCCAGCGTATCTCAGCAGGAGGTCAACCAAGCGCTGGACTCCCCTGAAGCAGCTTACACACTTGGAAACCGGCTTTATGCCCGTGGTGAAGTTGATGCGGGGTTAAAGTGGATAAAGCGAGCAGCGGATGAAAATTATACCCGCGCCCAATATACGTTGGGGCTTCTTTACGCCAGCGACCGCTACTCACAGGGTGGCATAGTAGAAGCTGAGCATTACCTGAGAGAAGCGTCAGAATCAGGAATGCATAATGCGTCCTATAAGCTCGCCGAATACTATCGCACTGGCGTTATTGGTGAACCTGACGTTACTAAAGCGGTCCTTTTTTACGAACGCGCAATTGACCAAGGCAGCATGGATGCCCGCAAAGCACTCGGCGTAATGTACCTGAAGGGGATAGGTGTAAAGCAGGATAATGCCAAAGCCAAAAAACTGCTCTCCGTCTTTAACTAGCTTGCTCAACTCCCCCGCATCGGCTATCAGCTTAATGCGATAACAATACCGATGATCAGCACCGCTGGAACTACCCAGAGAGCATGCGTAGCCAGTGGAGACGCGGTGGCGACCTTCTTAGGCTGATAATGTTTAGATTTTTGTTTCGGCCTGCTCATTTTATCCACTCCAAACCGGACCTGCGATAAAGTTAAGTATAGTACCGAACGGCTAGATTCCGCTTCAGCTTAATATTCAAACTCGCGCTCAACATTGGTGGAATTCTGTTCCATTCTGGTGTCTGAATGGCCTAAAAAGCAGGAGAACACCTTTGCCGTCTATCGCAGTTTTTCTGGGTGCTCGAGATGTTAAGAACCCGACTTTCGCTAAAGCAACTCAACTTTTTGGACAAATGCTGGCCAAGCACGATACAACTCTCGTATACGGCGGATCAAACACGGGTATGATGAAGATCCTCGCGGATGCAACACTTCGAGCCGGTGGTGAGGTGATTGGTGTGTCTGTTAAGACGCTCGCATATCACGAGGCTCCGCATCAGGGACTAACCAAACTATACGTTGTCGATGATTTACATCAGCGCAAAGCCAAAATGGCAGCACTTGCCGATGGGTTTATCACCCTGCCAGGCGGAATAGGGACTCTGGAGGAGTTTTTCGAAGCATTAACCTGGGCGCAACTCGGTCTTCATTCAAAACCACTTGGCCTTTTAAACGTGGATGGCTATTACGATGATTTGCTCAGATTTTTCGACCGAACCATTATAGAGGGATTTTTCGACCAAACAGGCAGAAACAAACTTATCGTCGCATCAGACCCAGAGCGATTGGTTAAGGCGATAATTAGCCAGCGATACTAAGGTAGTTGCTCGGCGGGCGTGACAGGCCACCAGGTGTTAGGCGTAGACAACTTCAGAAAGCCTGTGCTCAATGACCTTGTCAAAGAAACAGGACATACGTTCACCGGTACGGTCGATATCTACTGATATGGGTTTATCAATCGCTCTGCGACCATCCGGGTGGATGCTCGACAGTTATCTGGCGATATGTATGCGATCTTGAACTGTGCAGACGGCGACGATCAATGGCGCTTTGCCGACAATCAGTGCCTTTGTATTGGGCAAATTGTTAATTTTTCCACCACTCTTCCGCCTGTTGGATATTGCTCAGCACCGGGCTTTGGGGTTGAACTGTGAGATCTTCCCAGTAGAGGACGATCCTATCTTCACGGAAATCTTTTAACCCGCCTCAAATCCCGGCCCTTCTTCATTATCATTGTCGTCACCTGTACGTGAGACAACTATCGTCTGATTAAATTGAAGAGTCGATAAGCTGGCAGAGTAACAGGTATAAACCGGAGTATATGGATAAAAATTTATTCTGACCGAGTTCCTGGAATCTAATATAACTATATTGTCATATAGGTTGAAATTTACGGCTATGTGATCCGAGTCTATTTAGCCCGCATCTTAGAGCGAACGTTTATTAGTGGCAGCAGCTGGATTTCGCAGGGGTACGAGAAAACCTGCTGCTCAACTGCTTCCAGCTATTACGTACCATTAAAGTCGCAAGCAACACAGCACTCAAAGCGGAGATGAGACTGGACTGATCGATATGCTGCTGCCCTGTTGTGGCTGAGGGAATAAAGCTCGTCAGGTTGAAGACTGCCACAGCATAGTTGAGCAGATAACCCAAACCAATACTGGCGGTCAGAATACTGAATATATATAACATGAGTGAGCGCTTACCCAGCTCTCTGCCGATCATACCCATTGTAGCGATGTTGGTTGCAGGACCGGCAAGCAAAAATACAAGGATCGCTCCCGGAGATAGTCCGGCCGACAGAAAACCAACGGCGAGTGGTGTTGAGGCTGTGGCACAGATATACATCGGCACACCTATCAGAGCCATCGCGAGCATTGCCAGAAAACCATCTCCCCATTGA
>JBFEXW010000224.1:0-4005 GCA_041562495.1 Marinobacterium sp.
CCGGGCTCAATACCAGAAAGACTATCGCCGATAATCGTTTTCACCTTGGAACGAATCGCTTCTGCACGGTCGGCGTCGCCCGCGGCCTGCTCTTCGATCACTCTCTCCACCATACTTTCAGCAAAGGTGACACCCGAGGCTTTAATCGCTTGAAGGTCTGCCGGCGCTAACAAATGAATTCGATCTTCACTGGAATCAGAGAGTGAATTTTCGGCCAATTCGGCCAGTGAACACAGCGTCTGCCCTGTGGCTGCTCTGGCTTTGGAAACAGCGTCAGCTGCTTCAAGTATCGACTGCATCGTGGGAATCTCTTTGGAGGTAATATCAACTACTGATTCACCGTCCACACGCACGATCGCAGGTCCTGATCCAGGAACCCATACTCGACCAAGTAGTAAAGCCTCAGGCGTTGGATTGCTATAAGGTAACATCACTATTCTCCTGACATCATAGGGATCATTTTTCCCGGGTTAAGAATGTTATTTGGATCAAAGCTGGTCTTGATCGCACGCATGTAATTCACGGCAGCGCCGTGCTCTGCATCCATAAATTTGATTTTTCCAATCCCGATACCGTGCTCACCCGAGACCGTGCCGCCCAAACGCAGCGCGGTCTTCGCCAGAGCCGTAATAAACTCTTCACAACGCTCCATTTCATCAGCATTTTCAGGATCAACGCTAACACCGGCGTGAAAATTACCCTCGCCGACATGGCCCACAATGGTAGAGGTCAGCCCCAGGCGTTTTGCGTCATCCTGAGCTTGAACAACAGCTTCTGCCAGCTTGGAGATCGGCACACATACATCAGTAGGCCAGAGGTGGCCGCTATTCCCCAGCGCAGCGCTGGCGTAGTGAGATTTATGACGCATTGACCAGAGCGCATTTCGATCTTCTGCTGCAGTCGCAGTAGTCCAACCCTCGGCACCGAACTCTTCCGCAATTTCGCCGAAGGCATGCATCTGCTCGGTCACCCCTGTCGCCGTACCGATGAACTCCAGAAAAAGGTGAGGAACTTCAGGCAGATCTGATTTTGAGTAGCTGTTGAAGCCACGTACCATCATCTGATCAACGAGCTCTATCCGGGCCACCGGCAAACCACACTGAATGGTCATAATCACGCAATTCACAGCGTCTTCAATCGTAGAAAATCGACAGGTCGCCGCTGTAATTGCTTCCGGGATACCGTGCAACCGCAGTGTTAACTCTGTAATAATTCCGAGTGTCCCTTCAGAACCAACCATCAGATGGGTCAGGTCATAACCTGTTGCTGATTTTTTGGCCTGAGTTCCGGTGCGGATAATGGTTCCATCCGCCATCACCACTTCCAGTGCAAGCACATTGTCGCGCATAGTGCCGTACTTAACCGCGGCTGTGCCAGATGCGCGCGTTGCCGCCATCCCTCCAACCGTTGCATCGGCACCTGGATCGACTGGGAAAAACAGTCCAGTAGTACGCAATTCTGAATTGAGTGCTTTTCGTGTCACACCAGGTTGAACAACCACGTTCAGGTCTTCTGCGTTTATCGAGAGCACTCGGTTCATGCGATTCATATCCAGGCTTATTCCACCCTGAGTCGCTAAATGCTGCCCCTCAAGACAGGACGCCGCTCCAAAGGCAACAACAGGGCAGCCTTCGGTATTACAAATCTTTAGAATTTCCGAAACCTCTTCAGTCGACTCCGGGTAAACCACTGCATCGGGAAGTACTTTTTGATAGTAGGACTCATTTTCGCCATGCAGTTCGCGCTCTGCTCGAGAGGTGTTTACACGGTCGCCCAGCAGCGTTCTAAGCTGTTCAACAGCAGTTTGGATCGACATAATTATTTACCCCAACGTAAAACCAGTGGGTCGAGCGGTTCGATAAGTTCTAATAAAAGCGAACGTGTATCAGGATGAAGTGGCGGAATCGGATGACGACAAAATTCTGACTTGATAACGCCACCCTCTACCATGGCAGCTTTTGCAGAGCGGAAACCACATTGACGGTTTTCATGGTTTACGGCCGGCAGTACACGAGCATACCCCTCGATCGCGGCTGAACGGTTACCCGCCAGAAAATCACGAACAATCGGGCCAATCAGATCCGGAATCATCGCTGAGGTCATCGTACCGGTCGCACCGGCGTCCAAGTCAGCAAGTAGAGTTATCGCCTCTTCGCCATCAAAAGGCCCTTCAATAAAGCTACCGCCGGCAGCGATCAATGCGCGCAATTTAGCTGCAGCCTGCGGGCACTCGATTTTGAAAAGCTTGAGCATTTCAATCTCCTGCGCCATTTTCGCAAGTAACTCAACCGACAGGTCAACACCCGACAGAGGTGCATCCTGCAGCATAATGGGGATACCGACTTCACCCACTGAGCGGAACTGCTCATAGGTTTGCTCTGCAGTGCCTTTGAGCAGTGCACCGTGATACGGCGGCATCATCATAACGATGCTCGCACCCAGGTCCTTAGCATATTTCGCGCGCTCGACAACGATTGGCGTGGCAAAGTGGCTGATAGTAACGATCACAGGAACGCGGCCGGCTACATGCTCAAGACAGAGACGCGTTAAGGTTTCCCGTTCGGAATCCGAGATAAGAAACTGTTCTGAGAAATTTGCCAGGATACAAATACCATCAACGCCCTGATCGATCATCAGATCGAGTACGCGTTTCATCCCCTCCAGATCCAAAGTTCCATCATCGTTAAAAGGGGTCGGTGCGACTGGCCAGATGCCCGTGTAGACTGGATGATGCATAGTTCCTCCGATCCAGACTAACGCCCCTGCGACGATCATAGATAGCGATTCTCGAAGGCATTTCGTCTGTTCTGATTTATTGTTTTTAGGTAGCCAGCGTACGAGCTTTTCATATCCCGGGAAAAAAGATTTCCGTCATCTCAACAAAAACGTGCTGGTCTGTATGTTCGGCCAATAAAATGGTATACCGTTTGTGAAAAGTCAAACAATTCGATAGCTTAAGCCCAATGTTTACACCCAAAAAGCTCATCTTCTGTCGCTGAAGATACTGAAAGGCCGTATTGGGTTGGGATACAACAAAAAAGGATGAACTAGAATGACGACACAACCCACTATTGGATTTATCGGCGTTGGATTCATGGGTCATGGCATGGCCAAGAATATACTCAAAGGGGGCTACCCCCTCTGGATCAAAGGCAACCGGAATCGCCAGCCGGTTGAGGACCTTGTTAGCCAGGGTGCCAACGAAGCAAAAACCCCCAAGGAGATGGCCGCCAACTGCGACATTATTCATCTGTGCCTTTCCAACTCCGAACAGGTCCAGGCGGCGATTCGAGGCGAGGATGGTATTCTAGCGGGAGCACGCCCTGGTTTGATCGTCATTGATACATCCACATCTGACCCGACTGTCACGATGATGCTGGCTGAAGAGCTTGCTAAACAGGGTATTGATCTAGTCGATGCACCTTTAGGACGCACACCGAAAGAAGCTGAGTCGGGAGAGCTGGATGCGATGGTGGGCTGCCGGGAAGATCTGTTTGAGACGATCAAACCCGTAATCGATTGCTGGGCTGGCACGATCACCCGCATCGGCGATGTGGGTACCGGACATAAGATGAAGCTGTTGATGAACTTTCTTGGTGCCAGCTACGCGTCTCTCTACTCTGAGGCAATCTCTCTGGCTGCTAAGGTGGGCATCTCGCCACACGCTTTCCGTGATGTAATCGCTCCAAGTCGTCTCGGCTCCGGTTTCTTCAACACCTTCATGCAGTATGTATGTGAGCGCGACGAAAATGCACATAAATTTTCGATTGAAAATATGTCCAAAGACATTCGCTATGTGAATGCGATGGCCACGGATGCCGGTGTAATGAACATAATGGCTTCCGCAGCACGCCACTATTACACGCACGCTGAAGCCGTTGGCGGTAAGGGAGATTTTGTTCCGATGCTCTCCGACCATGTTGGTCGCCTAAACGGTCTTGATATCGACAAGATCGCTCGCGAGACCGCTAAGGATAAATAACCAGCCTCGTACTCAAGGCTCCA
>JBFEXW010000225.1:0-3998 GCA_041562495.1 Marinobacterium sp.
CGACCCCGAAGCAGCAATCGAATATGCACGCCGCCTGAAGACCCTTGCCGATGAGGTGAAGGACAGTATCTATGTGGTTATGCGTGTCTATTTTGAGAAGCCGCGTACAACTGTTGGCTGGAAGGGGCTGATTAACGACCCTCACATGAACGACAGTTTCGAGATTGAAGAGGGTCTTCATATCGGCCGCAAACTGCTGCTGGATCTGGCCGAGATGGGATTACCACTGGCAACTGAAGCACTGGATCCGATCTCGCCACAGTATCTTCAGGATCTGATCAGCTGGTCTGCGATCGGCGCACGTACCACCGAATCTCAGACTCACCGCGAAATGTCTTCAGGCCTGTCTGGTGCTGTTGGCTTTAAGAACGGTACTGATGGCAGTCTGGATGTCGCAGTCAATGCGATGAAGTCGGTCAGCCACCCACATAGCTTCCTTGGCATCGATGGCGATGGTCGCGTATCGATCGTTCGCACCTACGGCAACACATACGGGCATGTTGTACTGCGTGGCGGCGCAGGTCGTCCAAACTACGACACAGTCAGCGTAAGCCTGTGTGAGAAATCACTGGAGAAAGCCGGCCTGCCGCAGAACATTATGATTGACTGCAGCCATGCCAACTCCAGCAAAGACCCGGGCCGTCAGCCTCTGGTTGCGAAGGATACAACGCACCAGATTCTGCAGGGTAACAAGTCCATTATCGGTCTGATGATTGAGTCCAACCTCGGCTGGGGTAACCAGTCGATCCCAGAGGACCTGAGCCAGTTGCAGTACGGTGTTTCGGTAACCGATGCCTGCATCGACTGGGATGCAACAGAGGAGACACTGCGCGAGATGCACCAGCAGTTAGAATCTGTGCTAACTACCCGCTAAGCAGGTTTCACCGGTCAGAGCCGCGCTAAAAATAGAGCGGCTCTGATGTCTGCTACTAGCCGATCACATCTGATTCAATCCAGTCGATTACCAATCCGGCAAACTCCTCAGGCTTTTCCACCTGCAGAAAGTGTCCGGCATCTTTTACAACATTCAGCCTTGTCACAGCGTTAGACGCCAGCTTCTGCATCTCTCGATGCTGCTCCGGAGAACTCCAGGCATCCGCATCCCCAGCAACAAACAACGTTGGACAACGTAGTTCCGCCAATAACGGCTGAGCACTCTGACGATTAACCAATGCGTGGATCTGGTTCTGATGTACATCTGCTCCGGCATCGAGAACCATCTGTTCAAGACTCTGATAAATATCAGGGTTGATTTTGGGTGTTTCTGGATGCAGCATCGGTGGCAACCAGACATCACAAAGCGCCTGCATTCCGTCATTATTTGCCAGATCGATCACCTGCTGCCGTTTGGCCGGTTCACCATCTGCCAGAGGGTGTGCTCCTGTAGCAATCAATCCCAGTCCGAGAATACGTTCAGGTGCCGCACGATAGAGTTCAAACGCAACCCGCCCACCCATTGAATGACCGATCGCGATAAAACGCCCCTGAACCGAATCAAGAATCTGCTGAGCCATCTTTTCAAGCCGGTCAGCAAGACCTACGTCGGCAATACTCACCTCATACCCGGCGGTGGTTAGAAGCGCTTCAACATCATTCCAGGCCCGATAATCAGACACCAGTCCGGGAATTAAAACTATCTGTGGTTTCACCTAATGTTGTTCCTTTCCATCTTTAAAAGCGCCACGATCATTTAGCAATCCAACCAGAGGTCGCAGCTTAACCAATGCTTCTTTATAGAGCGCATTTTCTATGAGATCTTCCAACTGCTGATACTGCTGAGTTAATCCGAAAGCGCGACAGACCCCTTTCAGATCTTCAACGGTCAGCTTAGCCTGAGAACGCCCGCGTTTAAGCTCTTCCTCGAGATCCTCGATCAGTTCCTCAAACTCTTCACGATCAAATACCGGAACCTCCCCCTCTAACTCCGGCCACTCATCGAGTGTATGCCTGAGGGTATCGATCAGCTCTTTATGATAAACGACAAGATTTTCAATAATATCCGGATTAAGGCCCTCGGAGCCCAAGCGCAGCCCCTTTTCAACCTCAGAATAAAGCGAGCTGAGAGAATCGCTTCCGATCATCGCCGTAACCGACTTCAGATTATGCGCCAGTGAACCGGCCTCATCGACCTGCTCATTTTGCAGCAGCATTGCGATACGTTCCGCGGCACTGGAGAAGCGCTTAATATAATCCTCAAGCACATCGTAATAGCCGGAGACCGGTGTAAAACTACGGCTCATCCCCTGACGCGGATTCACCATCGGCTTGAGCAACTGTTCCAGCTTAGATACTCGCGGATCATCAAGATCGGCAACACTCTCGCCGGGTGCTTTCATTCCATCCGTATATGCGTCCGGTAAAATCCAGTGCACCAGCGTCGAATAGAGTATATCCCGATCAATCGGTTTACTCAGATGATCGTTCATCCCGCAGGCTAGGCTCGCACTGCGTGCCTCTGATGAGGCATGCGCTGTCATCGCAACAATCGGCAGAGTCGCCTTACCACTCTTTCTGATCTCACGTGTCGCATCCAGTCCGTTCATCACCGGCATCTGAACATCCATCAGCACCAGTTCAACCGCTGGATCTTCAGCCACAAACTCAACAGCTTCTGCCCCATTTGTAGCAGTTATCACATCCATGCCAAAGCGCTCCAGAAAGGCTTTGGCTACGGTCAGATTCATCTCATTATCTTCCACCAGCAGCACTCTGTGTGCGTGCAGCAGTGATTCAGTCGGTTCACTCACAGGAGTCTCTGCTGTTACAACTTTCTCCTGGTCCCGAACCGGCTCTGCACCCCTGTCTGATGCCTGGTAAGGAATGCGGATAATGAACCGGCTTCCGGCTCCCAGCTCACTACGAACCTCTATATCCCCGCCCATCAAACGGATCAACTGATGGGTAATCGACAGCCCAAGTCCGGTACCGCCAAAGCGACGGGATGTAGAGTCATCAGCCTGCTCAAATGGGTTAAATAGCCGTGCAATATCCTCTTTACGTATACCTATTCCGGTATCGCGAACCTCAATCTCCAGTTTTGGTGCTTTCCCTGAGACGAAACGCCCCAGAAGCGTAACCGAGCCTTTAGAGGTAAATTTGACTGCGTTAGAAAGCAGATTAAGCACCGCCTGACGCAGGCGTGTAGGATCGCCCTTTACCCAGACCGGCAGTGTACTGGCAAGATCAATATCCAGAAAAACTTCGTGCTTGCTTGCCTCTACCTTTAGTGATTCCAGCTCCTGCTGCAAAAGCTGGTGCAGATTGAAGTCCAGTGTCTCAATCTCGATTTTACCCGCCTCAAGCTTAGACAAATCAAGAAGATCGTTAACGATACTAATCAGATTACGAGAAGCGATACTGATGTTTTTCAGGTAGGAGTGCGCACTCAACGCGGATTTATCTGAGAGCGCCAGATCTGTCATCCCGAGGACCGCATTCATCGGCGTGCGGATCTCATGACTGATATTCGCAATGAACTCAGACTTAGCCTGATTGGCACGCTCGGCCACCTCTTTCGCCTCTATCAGCTCATTCATCGTTGCTTCAAGACGTGTATTTGATACCTGCAGTCGCTCCATCATCTTTCGATTAGAACGGAGTAAAAAGAGGATCGCCGTCAGAATAATGATAAAAGAGACACCAATGAAACCAACAAGGACGAAGATACCGCTGTAGTTGTACTCATGGGCATGATCCACCAACAGTGTCACGACCAGTAATCCCAGAGCGCCGCCAACCATGACCAACGCAGCGATCAGGATCAACAATATAAGACGAGGAGATAGGGCATCAATCTTCATAACAGCCCCTTAGCTGTACTGATGTAATGTTCAGATAGAATCAACATACCTAACGGGCTACTAATCCCAAACCCCGTTATCACCTCAAGATAACACAGATCTTTTGTTATCTTAATTTCCTCGTTGCACTACGTGCCACTAAGAGATCGACCAGCCGGCAAAGTTTAAAGTGAGACCATATCTGAACGATAAAAAACC
>JBFEXW010000226.1:0-3992 GCA_041562495.1 Marinobacterium sp.
ATACCCGCTTTTTTGGCTAGCTCTGCAACTGTTTCGACCAGCCAGCGCTCTTCGGTGCTACGCGGCTGTTCGATAATCTGAGTTCCGGTTGAGCGCTTGGCGATGAATTTGGACATAAACAGCGATACAAAAGCACCGCTGAAGCCAAATACCGCACAGAATATCAGTAGGGAGGTCAGGTTAAGCCCTGTACCTGTCAGATAGGAGTTAACGCCTAGTATCGACAGGCTTATGCTGGCGATCAGGATAACCGCCAGGTTAGTTGCCAGAAACAGCAATATTCGCATCATCGAAGAGTATCCTTAACTAATTACTCAACGCTTGATATGAGGGTCAGGGCTTACCAATTCAAGTATTAAAGGTTTACGGTTCTTGCTTCGATTGCATCACGCAGCTCCTGATAGCTGTCGATGTTCTCAGGTGCAAAATAGAGTTTGTAGTAAACCTTTTCACGGCGGCGCCCGGCTCCGCCCTCAAGCGCTTCATTAAAGGTGGCATAGGTGTGTGCCATCTGCAGATGTATAACCTTTGTACCTGTCGGTTGCGTGAAAGGGCGGCCTTCCAGATCGACGCGCTCACGTGGTTCATGCTGTGAGTAGAATGAGATCTCGCCAATGTGGGCCATGTTGATCAGAAAGTTTGATGTCACATTGATAACCAGTTTGCGATCCATGCCGCTCTGGTTCATCTGAATACCACGATCCTTTTTAATTTTAAGAAACATTGTCTCTCCCTTCGTGTGTACAACCAAAGAATGTTATTAAATCAGTTGTATATGCTAACGGTGTTTATATCCAGTTGTTTCAAGCGTTTTACTGTTCATAGTATTTAAGAAAGTGTCCAATCCGGGTGATCGCTTCCTCAAGAAGGTCAACCTGTGGCAGGAACACGATTCTGAAATGCTGGGTGTCGGGCAGATTGAAACCGCTGCCCTGGACAATCAGCACCTTCTGTTGCTGTAGCAGATCCAGCGCGAACTTTTCATCGTTCTGAATTGGATAGCGCTCAGGGTCCAGTTTCGGGAACAGATACATTGCGCCCTTGGGCTTCACGCAACTGACTCCCTCTATGTCAGTGAGCATTTTCCAGGCCAGATCGCGCTGCTCCAGCAGGCGACCGCCCGGGCGGATCAGTTCGTTGATGCTCTGATAGCCGCCAAGTGCGGTCTGAATAGCGTGCTGCGCAGGTACGTTAGCGCAGAGGCGCATATTAGCCAGCATATCCAGGCCTTCGATGTAGTCACGTGCAGTGTGCCGCGGACCACTGATAATCATCCAGCCAGAGCGGAAACCTGCTGCCCGGTAGGTTTTCGACAGGCCGTTAAATGTGATGCAGAGCACATCTTCAGCGAGTGATGCGATACTGGTGTGCTGAGCTTCATCGTAGAGGATCTTGTCATAGATCTCGTCGGCAAAGATGATCAGTTTATGCTCACGGGCCAGTTGCACAATCTGCTCCAGCACCTCTGGCGGATAGAGCGCACCGGTGGGGTTGTTTGGGTTGATCACCACGATACCGCGTGTTCTGTCGCTAATCTTGGAACGCATATCCTCGATATCGGGCAGCCAGTCCGACTCCTCGTCGCAGCGGTAGTGGCGCGGATTACCACCTGCCAGACTCGCGGCTGCTGTCCAGAGCGGGTAGTCCGGAGAGGGAATCAGAATCTCATCGTTATCATTCAGCAGGCCCTGCATCGACATAACGATCAGTTCAGAGACGCCGTTGCCAATATAGATATCTTCGATGCTGACGTTTCGGATCTGCTTCTTCTGGCACTCCTGCATTACCGCCTTTCTGGCCGAGAAAAGTCCTTTGGAATCACAGTAGCCCTGCGCAGATGGCAGATTGTAGATAACGTCCTGAACAATCTCTTCCGGCGCGTTAAATCCCCAAGGGGCAGGGTTGCCGATATTCAGCTTGAGAATCTGGTGACCCTCCTCCTCAAGGCGTTTGGCTTCCTGCAGGACGGGGCCGCGAATGTCATAACAAACATTATTAAGTTTGGTTGATTTGCGCGTTACGGACATGGTGTTTCTATTCCAAAACTTTAAAAAGCCAGGCAGTGGCGGAAACCATCTCTCAGGATCTTGACTGGCTGGCGGTCATTGGGGTGGATTACCCACAGAAAAATGTACTGATCGCAGTAATAATACGGTGTTGCAACCATTCCGTATAGAGATAACCCTCTGTCTGCGATAAGAAAAGTAGGGGTATGATAGAGGTTAAATCCATATCGACGAAAACCGCTTTAATGGAGATCTTATGAAATCCTTTGAACAGATAGCTGAGCAGAGTCTTTATCATCATCCCGAGTTAACACTGGAAGAGATGCTGGGTGAGCCGGCTAAGAGTGCTCAGGCGCTGGCTGATGTGACAGATGATCGCTGCCTAAGCGCGATGACCTGGCGAATATTCTGTGCCGGACTTAAGCGTTCACTGGTTGATGGCAAATGGCCTGCGTTTGAAAAAGCGTTTTTTGGATTTGATCCGAAGAAGGTGGCGTTGATGAGTGATGAGCATCTGGAAAAGTTGATGCAGAATTCCGAGCTGATCCGTCATCTGGGTAAGATCAAAGCGACCCGGATCAATGCGCTGATGATTGATGAAGCTTCAGAAAAAGCGGGCGGGTTTGGGGCTTTTCTTGCTGACTGGCCGGTTGAAGATACGCTGGGGCTTTGGAACTACCTGAAAAAGCAGGGTGCTCAGTTGGGTGGAAATTCCGGTGCTTACGCACTGCGAATTATCGGCCGTGATACTCCGGTTCTAACAGATGACGTGGTGACGGCCTTAAAAGCGCAGGCAGTTGTCACTAATCGTCCAACCGCCCAGCGCGATCTGAAAGAGGTTCAGCAAGCGTTCAATATCTGGCAAGAGGAATCAGGATATGATTTATGCCAGATCAGCCGGATACTGGCACGTTCAATCGGATAGCTTAATTATCTGGGGTGAGGGAGCGGCGTCAGGTCTTTGAGAAACTCTTCCAGTGATGCTGCTATCTGTTTAATGCAGCCCTTGCCTGGGCGCTCCAGCCAGATGGAACCATCCTGATTGTCGATACTCAGATACTGTTCGGCATCAGGTTCAGTACAGGCTAAGAACAGCGTCAGTGGCTGGCGTAATTTTCGTTTATTTAATGCATGACCGATCAGATTTGCTCTGAGCCGTTCCATATCTTCAGCGTTCCAGCAAAATAGCAGACTAAGTTCGCCCTCAGGGTGACTGAAATAGAGAGGATCAGACCAGTAACGGGTAAAGTAGCTTGTCAGGTCAGGGTGTATAGCAGTTTCTAGGGCTTCGCCCAGTCGCTGAAACATATCCACAGGCTGTGATATGCGGACCGGTTGCCAGGGCGTTGGGTCACCCTCATTTTTTGAATTCAGTAGGTAGCACTCACTGACCCACTCGCTCTCATAGGGTAGTTCCGGAAGGCCGAGTGGTTGCTGCAGGTTCAGATAGTCCTGTATTAGCTTGTCGAGAGTAGCGCTGAGTGACATCGAAGGTGGGCCTCTTTTCTATAAGTCCTAGGTTTAGGCGGATTCTATCATTCGTAGTTAGTCCGTATCTGTGTGTATTTGATATGCATTCATAGCCAAACAGTTGATAGAGCTAAGATTTGTATGTTTTTTGAGCAGTTTTCAATCTTTAAACAAAAAATTGGTAAAAGCGTTTGACATGCTTTCAAAAGCCATTAAAATTCGGGCCTCGTTATCGCGGTGAGCGGAAACGAACGAAGTGGAGTGGTAGTTCAGTTGGTTAGAATACCTGCCTGTCACGCAGGGGGTCGCGGGTTCGAGTCCCGTCCATTCCGCCACTTCTTCCCGAAATCCTAGGGAAGTCGTAGAGTTAAAAAGGTTACGTTTTGGGCGAATAGCTCAGTTGGGAGAGCATCTGCCTTACAAGCAGAGGGTCGGGGGTTCGAACCCCTCTTCGCCCACCAAAACGGAGTGGTAGTTCAGTTGGTTAGAATACCTGCCTGTCACGCAGGGGGTCGC
>JBFEXW010000227.1:0-3991 GCA_041562495.1 Marinobacterium sp.
CCGACAGGCGGAAATCCCGCAGTGAGTTAGTAATCACTTTCTTTTGAGGCGCACTCAGTTTTTCATACTCAGCACTATCTTTAAGGCGCTCGTAGGCTTCAAACAGTTTCCGGTTCTGTCCCAGCTCAGTGTAGTACTCAGATAATTTTGGCAGGCAGGCGTTATAGACACGTCTGAGCTCATCATTGTTAGCAACCGCATTAAGGTGCGATACCGGTGACCAGGCTCGAGAAAGGTCATCGTTTAGCTGATCAAGTTCACCGATCAGGCTATCCCAGGTTTCCAGAGACTGCTCGACCAGCTCCGCAATACGGGCACGGTTGCGCTCCAGCAGTTCATTGATTGTGGGTTCAATCTGCTCAGGATCTATCGCATTGAACTTCGGCAGCAACTCAGTGCTTAACAGCGGATTACTCATCTATTACACCTATTATCATCATCTCTAGTTACAATGGGGGATGGAACTGGCTTATTCAACCGGAGTTACGCATGAAAATTCGCAGCTATGACGGAAAAATGCCGCTGTTGGGCAATCGTGTTTTCATCGATCCCAGTGCGGTAGTTGTGGGTGATGTACAGCTGGGGGATGACTGTTCGGTCTGGCCTCTCACCGTTATTCGTGGCGATATGCACGCTATCAGGATAGGTGCACGCAGCAGTATTCAGGACGGCTCTATACTGCACATCACCCACGCCGGTCCATATAACCCCGATGGTTACCCCCTGCGGATCGGCGAGGATGTTACCGTCGGTCATCAGGCGATGTTGCACGGCTGCACGATTGGCAACCGGGTACTGATCGGGATGAGCTCAATCGTTATGGACGGAGCTGTCATAGAGGATGAAGTGGTTCTGGGAGCTGGCAGCCTTGTACCCCCGGGCAAGCGTCTCGAGTCCGGCAAACTTTATGTCGGCCGTCCTGCAAAAGCCGTACGCGACCTTAGCAATGAAGAGCGCGCCTACTTCACCTATTCAGCAAACAACTACGTCAAACTGAAAGACAAACACCTGCAGGAGGGCTGGGCGGTTCTAGGATAACCCGACTCAGGCGAAGAGAGGCTCAGGCTTTAGCCTTTGCCATCTCCCGCAGGCGTTTAACCACTTCGGCACCGACCGATCGCTGAGTGAACTTTCCATCAGGCTTAATTCGTCCGGCGGTACGTCCAGTGAGCAACTCGAGACACTGATCGACTGTGGCTACAGAATAAATACTGAACAACCCTTCACGAACGGCATCTACAACCTCCTCTTTCAGCATCAGGTTACGCACATTGGCCTGCGGGATGATCACCCCCTGACGCCCGGTCAGACCGCGCGTTTCACAAAGCCGGAAGAAGCCTTCTATCTTTTCGTTAACACCACCAATGGCCTGAACTTCACCATACTGGTTGATCGATCCTGTCATAGCGAACTGCTGTTTAATCGGTATATCGGTAAGCGCAGAGATCAACGTACATATCTCTGCCATAGAAGCGCTGTCACCATCGATATATCCGTATGACTGCTCCATCGCAATACTCGCCGAGATCGCCAGCGGAAAGTCCTGAGCATAGCGATGCCCCAGATAACCAGACAGAATCAACACCCCTTTAGAGTGTATTGGCTGCCCAAGCGTAACTTCTCGTTCGATATCGACGATCCCTCGTGTACCCGGATGTACCGTAGCCGTGATACGTGCCGGGGTACCAAAGCTGACATCACCAACCTGCAGTACTGTCAGTCCATTCGACTTACCCACAGCCTCACCATCAGTATCGATCAGCACTGTCTCATTGGTAATACTTTCGAGGATCTTCTGAGCCAGGCGACCGGTACGCCGCTCTTTGGCATCCAGCGCTTCCTGAACATGATCAGTATTGATCAGCTTTTCATTATTCATCCGGCGCCGATAATCCGCTTCACACAGCAGATCCTTAAGTTCGCCGATATGTGCAGACAACATATCCTGATCGCCGGACAAGCGTGAGCTATGCTCGACAAGCCGTGCCACAGCCTCTCTGGTCAATGAAGCCAGTCGCTCCTCGCTGGCCAGTGTCTTCATCAGACGTGCATACTGGCGAATCGTTTCCGGGGTCCGTTGCACATCTTCCTCGAAGTCGACCACGACCCTGAACATCTTTTCAAAGTCGTGATCCAGATCCTGAAGAAGATAGAAGGTATCCCGTCCGCCGATCAGTACGATCTTCACATGAAGGCCAATCGCTTCGGGATCAAGAGTAATGGTACTCAGGCCTGTGTACTCGCTGACCGGATTTTCAATACGGATCTCATGCGCTTTGAGTGCACGTTTAAGTGCCGCATAGACAAAGGGCTGCTCAAACAGCTTCTCCGCCTCGATAATCAGATAGCCGCCATTCGCCCTGTGCAGCGCGCCGGAGCGGATCAGGCGATAGTTGGTAACCATCGCCCCCATCTCCGAATTATATTCAATGCGCCCGAACAGGTTTTCATAACTGGGGTGCGCTTCATAAATAACGGGCGCCCCCTTGGTTTTCTGATTATCAACCAGCAGGTTAATACCGTAGTTTTCATCCATATAGGTGCGGCGGGAAGCTTCTGATTTATTCTCGAATATTCCATCAGCCATCAGTTCTCCGGCATTGCGCACCAGATCCCGCTCAACCTCGGCGAGATACTCACGGACACCAGAGAAGTTTGAATAGCGGTCCAGAGTCTCAGCAAACAGCGGCTGAAGGGCACCGCCTGCAGTATCTCGATCAAGTGTGCGTAGCGCTTCTGCCGCCTCACGGCGCCATTTCGGCAGCTCCGTAAGCTCCTCATTAAGCAGCTCCTCCAACTCACTGATATGCTTTGAGAAGGCGTCCCGCACCGCCTCCGGCAGTGACGAGAATACCGCCTCATCGATCGCCTGCCCCTCTGCAACGGGAGTAAATCCGATTGTTCCGGCATCCCGGTAGACCGCAATGCTGTATTCACGCGCTTTGCGCTCTACCGCCTCAACAGCAGCATCATAGCGACGGTTGAAGCCTCGTTCGATCTGTGATTTGTTTCGCTGATAGGCTGGACTCTCAAAAGCAGCCGGTAACTCGGTGAGCACGCGCTCGAGAAGTTTATTGAGATCTCGTCGTAACTGATTAGCCTTACCCGCAGGCAACCGTAGCACCAGCGGATGACGACTGTCCCTAATATTGTTCAGATAGCACCAGTCATGGGGTTTTGACTGCTTTTTAGCAACTGTTTTCAGGCTTTCCATTGCGAAGGAGAATCGTCCGGTATGCGGGTTACCCATCACAAACAGGTTATAACCGGGCCGACTCATACCGACACCAAACTCCATCGCATCAATCGCCCGGTCCTGTCCAAAGAACCCATTGAAGGCTTCGAGTGTTTCGGTAGTTTTAAACGGGAGTTGCTGGCTATCGCAGACGCGATAGAGTTGATCAATGCTAAGCGGGAGGTGCTTATCCATGCTTTGTCCAAATCAGCCTGAGGTTTCCATAAGACTGATCTGCATCCCCCGCTGTGTCAAACACAAACCTACTTCTGACTAATTTTTTCCCGCAACGACAGCAGCACCGGGCCAGTATCGGGACGCACTCCACGCCAGATCTGGAAGGACTCCGCCGCCTGCTCAACCAGCATACCCAATCCATCAATTGCTTTAGCACCCAGCTCTGTAGCCCATTTCATAAAAGCAGTGGGCTCAGCACCATAGACCATGTCATAGGCGACCGTGTGACAATCGATCACTGCAGATGGGATCGGCGGTAATGTGCCGGAAAGGCTTGCAGATGTACCATTGATTATCAGATCAAACGGCTTGCCAGATAACTCATCAAACTTGACAGCTGTGATTCGATCATCATTGAACAGCTCCGCCAATAACTTTGCTTTCTCATATGTACGATTAGCAAGTACTAACTCACGCACACCGGCATCCAGTATGGAGAGCATTACTCCACGTACAGCACCGCCCGCCCCCAATATAAGAACGCGCTTATTCTGCAGTTCCAGTCTGTTGTGGATCAAC
>JBFEXW010000228.1:0-3956 GCA_041562495.1 Marinobacterium sp.
AGGCAGTATTGCGCCGTTCTGCCTATCTGGTCCTTCTGGCAGAAAATCCGGGTGCATTAAAACAGCTGGTTCGTTTATGCAGTGCAAGTAGCTGGTTTGCTGATCAGCTTGCCAAGCAGCCGGTGCTACTCGACGAACTGATTGACGCCGGTACGCTGTTTAATCCACCTAAGGCCGAAGATTTAAGGAGCGAGCTTAACCAGCATCTGTTACGCATACCCGAAGATGATACTGAGCAGCTTATGGAAGCGCTGCGTTACTTCAGGAATGCGCATATTCTAAGGGTTGCAGCTGCAGACATCACAGGAGCACTGCCTCTGATGAGAGTGAGTGATTACTTAACTTGGCTTGCAGAAGCGATATTGCAGTCGGTGCTTGATATTGCATGGCGAGATATGACGGCGAAGTATGGTTCGCCGACCGACGCTTCAGGAGAGGTCGGTGATCATGAATTTGTGGTGATCGGTTACGGTAAACTTGGCGGTATTGAACTCTCCTATGGATCTGATCTGGATCTGGTGTTTGTCCATGATCTGCCCTCTGACCGTTATACGACTGGAGGAGCGAGAGAGATTGCTAATGCGGTGTTCTTTACTCGTCTTGGGCAACGCATTATCCATATGCTCAACACTTTTACGACATCAGGACAGCTCTATGAGGTGGATATGCGACTGCGCCCCTCAGGCAACTCGGGACTCTTAGTGAGTTCACTGGAGGCGTTTCGGCAGTATCAGCTTAAAGAAGCCTGGACTTGGGAGCATCAGGCCTTGGTTAGGGCTAGGATTGTTGCGGGCTCCGATTCTCTGCGTGAAAAATTTGAGCAGGTGAGAGCCGAGATACTTTCACAGAAACGTGATCCAGAGAAGCTACGCGAGGAAGTTGTCTCCATGCGTGAGAAGATGCGTGAGCATCTGGGCTCTGGGGATAAGTCTGAAGGGATGAATCTGAAGCAGGATGCCGGCGGTATCGTTGACATCGAGTTTCTGGTGCAGTATTTGGTTCTAAAGAACGCATCAGTGAACGCTTCGCTCTATCGGTACACGGATAATATCCGTATTCTTGATTCACTTGAACAGGCTTCTATTCTCAGTTCGGAAAACGCAGAGGCCCTTCGTGAAACTTATAAGTCATACCGGGCTATTGGGCATCGTCAGTCACTGCAAAACCTCTCAGGGTTGATATCTGACGAGTCCCTTTTAGCGTTGAGAGAACAGGTACAACGGATCTGGGCAGAAAACTTTGGGTAAACGCGTTTAACAAAGATAATAACAATAGGATGAAACTAAATGGCTGAAAAATTTGTGGTTTTTGTTGTTTTTAAGTCAGATTCGACACTGGATCTTCATGCGCTTGCGAGGGATATGCAAGCAGAAGCGTTGCAGAATTCCGCCTGTCATCACTACGAATATCATGTGCATGATACGGTTAACGCTATTCGCTTTGACGAGCAGTGGGAGCAGGGCTTCAGTATCGGTGACAAACATCAGCATCTGGTGGATGAGATGCTGGCCCAGTGTGCGCTTTTTGAAAAAATAGATCAGTCAGTTGTCCCTCAGTGACACAACATTCTGATTTAAAATAAAAAGGGCGCATTATTTGCGCCCCTATGCGATTCAATAATTTACTTCTTAAATGTGCAATAACCATCCGTGTGGGTCTTCAGCCTTGCCCCACTGGATATCATTCAAAGCCCGACGCAGACGCAGCGTTGTTTCGCCAATACCGCCATTACCGACTTTAAACTCGTTTCCGTTGTAGATCAGCGTACCGACCGGTGCGAGTACTGCAGCTGTTCCTGATAGCGCTGCTTCACAGCCAGGTTTTGCTGCGCGCTCCAAAAGCTCTTCGATGCTCAACTGGCGCTCAGAAACTTTCATTCCCAGATCACGAGCCAGAATCAGAATTGAATCACGGGTAACGCCGTGCAGGAAGCTGTCGTCCAGCGCTTTGGTAATGATCTCATCGCCATCGATTAGCAGGAAGTTGGCTGCACCGGTTTCCTGAACATCGCCACCTGGGCAGAACAAAACCTGATCAGCCTGATGCTCGGCTTTCGCCTTGAGGATCGGACCCATCGCAGCTGCGTAGTTTCCGCCACTCTTGATTCGACCCATATGCGGCGGGCAGCGCATCGCTTTGTCATCAACCAGCAGGCGCAGTGCTTTATCACCACCGGCAAAGTAATCGCCTACAGGGGACAGCAGAACATACTGGCACGAAGTGATAGATGGTACCGCAGCTTTGCCGATAGCGGGCTCAGTTCCAATATGAGTTGGGCGGATATACATTGAACCCGGTGGCTCAGGTACGTCGTCAGCAAACTTGCGGACCAGAGATACAATCATCTCAGCAGTCTGCGCTTTATCAAGCTCCGGCAGGCCCAGCAGATGGCTGCTCTGCGCAAAACGCTCAATGTTCTTATCCATTCGGAAGATCTTGACCGAACCATCCTGATGACGAAACGCCTTCAATCCCTCAAAGCAGGTGCTTGAGTAGTGAAGAACATGTGCTCCGGGATGCAGCGTCAGGTGATCGCCAGCAACGATCTCGGTTGCACCCCAAGAATTGCCATCAAAATAGGAGATTGACATCTCCGGCATAAAAACTGTGCCAAATGCAGACATTTAAAACTCACTCTAAGCGAATCAAGACCAATCCGGTAACGGAAAGGGAGTAGGATATGTAACCGATAAATTGTAAGCATCCTGCAGAAAAATGGAATCGCAAAATGAAAGAATTCCCCGCAAATGGCGTAGTTTTTAGATAATATAAGGGGAATTTTTATTCCGCCGATTTATCCCTTCAGCGCGCTCAGAGGCTTGTTTGTGTCAAAAATTTGGATTTTAAGCGACGGCAAGCCAGGGCATCTTAATCAGTCTCTGGGATTGGTTGAAGCACTCCAACGAATCAAGCCAAAGATTAATTCGGAGGTGAAGCCTGTCAGTGAAGGCTTTCGTCTATTGTCGTCAAAGGAACCACCCTCTCTTATCCTTTCGGCAGGGCGTAAAACTCAGTTGTGGAGCCTGCTGTGTAAATTGCGCTTTGGTGTGCCAAATATCCTGCTGATGCGCCCTGCACTACCGTACTTCCTGTTTGATCTGGTGTTTGTACCGGAACATGACGATCCGCCGATAGGCAAGAATATTGTAACGACCTTGGGCGCGATGAACCGTATGATCCCTAGTGAAAAGGATTCGGACAGTCGTGCAATCCTGATCGGTGGACCTGCTGAAAAGCATGTCATCTGGAGCTCGGAACCGGTGATGACTGCGGTTCGTGAAATTGCTGAATCCAGTAGAACTCCGGTCACGCTGGCCACATCGCGACGTACACCCGCCGAGCTTGAACAACAACTGCTGACGATTCCTAATACGAAGCTGATTACTCCTTCCAGTGTTGACCAGAACTGGCTACCTCAGATGCTAAAGCATACGGAACGTGTTTGGGTCACCTCTGATAGTGTCTCAATGGTCTATGAAGCGCTTACGGCGGGATGCTATGTATCGCTGATAGCGTTAGAATCTAAACCGAATTCCAGAACGCAACAGGGTATACAGTCTCTGCAAACGCGGGGTTTCTTTACACAATCAGAACAACTGGAATCAGCTAATTTGGAATTGTGGAAATTTAATGAAGCTGAACGCTGTGCGCGTTTGGTATTGGAGAGAGCATGGCTGTAAAGCTTCCGAAACTTGAGTCTGTCAGGATCGCTGTCATTGGTTTGGGGTATGTCGGATTGCCTCTGGCAGTAGAGTTTGGAAAAAAATATCAGGTTATAGGGTTCGATATTAATTCAAACCGAGTTACTGAGCTTCAGTCAGGACAGGATTCGACGCTGGAAGTTAGTTCGGAAGAGCTGCAATCTTCAGAGTTTCTTTCCCTCTCCTCTCAGGAATCCTCATTGAACGGCTGCGATATTTATATCGTAACCGTACCTACACCGATTAATGGCCATA
>JBFEXW010000229.1:0-3951 GCA_041562495.1 Marinobacterium sp.
CGAAAAATGATTTGTATTGGGTGTTGCTTGAGCAGGCAACCTGAGAGAGCGAATGACTCAACATCTTTGGCATCAGTGCCTGGAAAGCTTAAGGGATGAATTTCCCGCACAGCAGTTCAATATGTGGATCCGTCCACTACAGCTTGACCCCTCTAATGCTAATGCGTTGCAATTGATTGCACCGAATCGCTTTGTGCGTGATTGGGTACAGGATAAATTTTTAGCTCGTATAAAAGATGTGGTAACGCGTCTGGGTGGCGATCCCAGCCTTGAAGTACGTATTCTTAATGGTGCCGAAACAGGTCCGGCAGCTAGCCGAAATAAGGCTCGACGTGAGCCAGCACGGGTACAGCCGAAACGCATTTCTGAAACCACGCTGGCTCAGGAATCCGGGTTCGCAAATACACCGGGTGAATTTATTGACCGAGCAGACACTAACACTAATGTAAGTATGTCTTCGCTTACTATGCAGCCTTCGGCAAATATCACGCAAACCTCTTCGATGCGTACGAGTTTGGTCGATCTGGTCGATCAGGCTGAGATGGATGCGGATATGGATGATGCTATTGCTGGAGATCGCAGCATCCAGGTGGAAGGCGGGCTCAGACACCAGTCCAGTTTGAATCCCAACTTTACATTTGAGTCATTTGTTCAGGGTAAATCAAACCAGCTGGCTCTCGCTGCTGCTCAGCAGGTTGCGGATAATCCCGGTTCCGGGTACAACCCGCTATTCATCTACGGCGGAGTAGGCTTGGGTAAAACCCACCTGATGCACGCCGTAGGTATCGAGATGCGTCGCCGAAATCCGAATGCGAAGATTGTTTATCTGCACTCCGAACGCTTTGTGGCAGATATGGTTAAAGCGTTGCAGTTAAATGCGATTAACGATTTCAAACGCTATTACCGTTCGGTTGATGCATTGTTAATTGATGATATCCAGTTTTTCGCCGGAAAAGAGCGCTCACAGGAGGAGTTTTTCCATACCTTCAATGCGCTTCTCGAGGGCGGTCAGCAGATGATTCTGACAAGCGATCGCTATCCCAAGGAGATCAGTGGTGTAGAGGAGCGTCTTAAATCCCGTTTTGGCTGGGGCTTAACTGTTGCGATCGAACCTCCGGAACTGGAGACGCGGGTAGCAATACTGAAGAAAAAAGCTCAGGAGGCAAGGATCCGCCTGCCGGATGATGCCGCATTCTTTCTTGCACAGAAGATCCGCAGTAATGTCAGGGAGCTAGAAGGTGTTCTGAAGCGGGTTATAGCGAACGCTCACTTCACCGGGAATCAGATAACAACGCTGTTTATTAAAGAGTCTTTAAAAGACCTATTAGCTTTACAGGATAAACAGGTTAGTATTGATAATATTCAACGAGTTGTCGCGGAATACTATAAAATCAAGGTTGCTGATCTACACTCAAAACGTAGAAGTCGATCGGTTGCCCGACCCCGGCAGGTAGCCATGAGTCTGGCGAAGGAGCTGACGAATCACAGCTTGCCTGAAATTGGTAATGCCTTCGGTGGCCGAGATCATACGACAGTGTTACATGCGACTCGTAAAATCAAAGAGTTACGTGCAAGCGATTCAGATATCGCCGAAGATTGTAAAAACTTGCTTCGTCTTCTGACGGCCTAAGCAAAGATTAGGAAAGTTGAGACCAGGATAGGAAAACAGATGAAATTTGTTATTACTCGTGAAGCCCTGATTAAGCCGCTGCAGTTGGTAGCGGGTGTTGTCGAGCGTCGCCAGACTCTCCCGGTGCTCTCAAATATTCTGATGGTCGCTGAAGGCACTCAACTCTCTATGACCGGTACGGATCTCGAGGTTGAACTGGTCGGACGGGTGACACTTGATGAGCCTGCTGACGCCGGGTCAGTGACGGTACCGGCACGTAAGCTGATGGATATCTGTAAATCTCTGGCCGATGATGCCCGAATAGAGATGGAACTGGTTGGCCAGAAGATGGTAATCAAATCTGGCCGTAGTCGTTTTTCACTCTCTACGCTGGCAGCCTCAGAGTTCCCCAATGTTGAAGATAGTCCACAGGCTTTGCAGTTGAGTCTGCCTCAGGCGGATCTGCGTCAGCTGATCGAAAAGACTGGCTTTTCAATGGCTCAGCAGGATGTCCGTTATTACCTAAATGGTATGCTGCTTGAAGTAAGTGAGGATTCACTCCGCTCGGTGGCAACGGACGGACATCGTCTGGCAACCTCGGTTTGTGTAGCCGAGGTACCGGCGGGAACAACACATCAGATTATAGTTCCGCGTAAGGGTATTCTGGAGCTGGCGAGACTGCTTCAGGGCGGAGATGCGCCGGTAGTATTAGTCATTGGTGCATCCCATATTCGTGCAAACGTTGGTGATTACACGTTCACCTCTAAATTGGTCGATGGTAAATTCCCTGACTATCAGCGTGTTATTCCTAAGAATGGTGACAAAATTCTGCTTGGGGATCGTCAGGAACTACGTCAGGTGTTTCACCGTATCGCGATACTATCCAATGAAAAGTATCGTGGCGTCAGACTCTCGCTGACAGATGGCTACCTTCAGGTTATGGCGAATAACCCGGAGCAGGAGGAGGCGGAAGAGACCGTTGCTGTTGATTACGAAGGGATCACGATTGATATCGGTTTCAACGTAAATTACCTGCTGGATGTGCTGTCCATCCTGAGCTCGGATGTGGTCAAGTTTACTTTCCATGATTCGAATAGTTCAGCGCTTGTCGAAGGGTTTGATGATCCAAACTCGACCTACGTTATCATGCCGATGCGTATGTGATCGACACCGTCTCTGAAGGGCCCCGATAATGGGGCCTTTTTGATTTTATATGCATATTCAGCGTCTACAGCTTACTAATCTTCGCTCTCTTAAGGCTTTTATCAGTGATCTTGCGCCAGATATCAATATTATCTCCGGTGCAAACGGAAGTGGTAAAACCAGCGTGCTTGAGGGGATCTATCTGCTTTCTCTCGGGCGTTCATTCCGCACTCACCAGATCCGCCATATTATTCGGGAGGGTGAGGAGCAGATCACCAGTTTTGCCCAGCTTTATGACACTCGCTCTGATCGCGGCGGCGCGTTAGGTGTCGAGCGCAATTCTCAGGGTGAGCTACGAGCACGTCACCGCGGTCAGAATATAGGTCTGACAGAGCTTGCGGCGCTGATGCCTGTGCAGATTATAGATTCATCAAGTTTCGATCTACTGGATGGTTCTCCTACAATCAGACGCCAGTTTATCGACTGGGGTGGATTTCATGATTCCAGCACCTTTATTAATGTCTGGAGAGGCTTTCAACGCGCGCTTAAACAGCGCAACTCTCTGTTAAAACATGGTAAAATTGACCCTCGTCTTCGTGAGGTCTGGGATCGCGAATTTACCACCTATGCCATTGAGTTAACTGAACTCAGGCAGGCATATTTGGAGCGCCTTATTCCTCATTTTCAGAGGATAGCGGATGATCTGGTTGCGCTTGAAGAGCTGGAGATTCGCTTTTCTCCTGGCTGGGATCAGCAGCGACCTCTTATGGATCAGCTTAATGGCCACTGGGAGCGTGATCTAAGACAGGGTTTTACCTCGGCCGGACCGCAACGGGCAGACCTTAAACTAAGAGTGTCAGGACGTAATGCGGCTGAACATCTCTCCCGGGGACAAAAAAAACTGGTAGTGAGTGCGCTCAAACTTGCACAGGGGGCGCTCTACTCTGAAACTCATCAACAGGGGTGTATCTACCTGATTGATGATCTGCCGGCTGAGCTAGATGCTCTGCACCTGCAAAAGTTTTGCTCCTTTCTACAAGCGAGCAGAAGCCAGTGTTTTATCACCTGTGTTGACCCCAGTTCAATGCTGGGCCTGTGGAGCGATGCGACTCAGGGTTGTTTATTGAAGCTTGAATCCGGTCAGTTGATTGATGTTCAGGCATTTGGAGATTTGGAATGAGTGAAGCAAACCAGAATTA
>JBFEXW010000230.1:0-3950 GCA_041562495.1 Marinobacterium sp.
CTGCCAAGATCATGCGCGAAGACATGGCAGAGTTAGACAAAGACAAGACCAAGTAAACTCAGTCTCTGGGTTGCTGGCACGGTTTAGTAGGTCAGCAGAAGCTGATCTCTATCAAGAAGCACTTCGGCACTACTGACAAGAAATACCTCTACCTCTCAGGTTGGATGGTTGCTGCTCTGCGCTCTGATTTCGGCCCTCTGCCAGATCAGTCTATGCACGAAAAAACTTCCGTACCTATGCTGATTGAAGAGCTCTATACCTTCCTGAAGCAGGCTGATGCATGGGAGCTGAACCACCTCTACCGCGAACTGGATGCAGCTCGCGATGCAGGTAACGCAACTAAAGAGGCGGAAATCATCGGCAAGATCGACAACTTCGAAACTCACATCGTGCCTATCATCGCAGATATCGACGCTGGTTTCGGTAACGCAGAAGCAACATATCTGCTGGCTAAGAAGATGATCGAAGCAGGTGCCTGCTGTATTCAGTTGGAAAACCAGGTTTCTGATGAGAAGCAGTGTGGCCACCAGGACGGTAAGGTTACTGTTCCTCATTCTGACTTCCTCGCCAAGATCAATGCAGTTCGCTATGCATTCCTTGAACTGGGTATCGATGATGGTGTTATCGTTGCGCGTACCGACTCTCTGGGTGCAGGACTGACTAAGCAGATCGCTGTAACTAACGAACCAGGCGACCTGGGTGACCAGTACAATAGCTTCCTGGATGGTGACGTAATCAACAGCGCTGACGACATCGCTAACGGTGATGTTGTGATCAAAGCTAATGGTCAGTTGATGAAGCCAAAACGCCTGCAGAGCGGACTGTTCCAGTTCAAAGCGGGTTCTGGCGAAGATCGCGTAGTTCTCGACTGTATCACCAGCCTGCAGAACGGTGCTGACCTGCTGTGGATCGAAACTGAGAAGCCACACGTACAGCAGATCGCTGGCATGGTTAACCGCATCCGTGAGGTTATCCCTAACGCTAAGCTGGTTTACAACAACTCTCCATCATTCAACTGGACGCTGAACTTCCGTCAGCAGGTATTTGATGCATGGGCAACTGAAGGCAAAGACGTATCGGCTTACGATCGTGCCAAGCTGATGAGCGCAGACTACGATGAAACTGATCTGGGCAAAGAAGCGGATGCTCGCATCCAGAGCTTCCAAGCTGATGCGTCACGTGAAGCAGGTATCTTCCACCACCTGATCACTCTGCCGACTTACCACACTGCAGCCCTGTCTACTGACAACCTCGCTAAAGGCTACTTCGGCGAAGAAGGCATGCTGGCATACGCAGGCGGTGTACAGCGTAAAGAGATCCGTCAGGGTATCGCGACTGTTAAACACCAGGATATGGCTGGTTCTAACATCGGTGACGATCACAAAGAGTACTTTGCTGGTGAAGCTGCGCTGAAAGCTGGCGGCAAAGACAACACGATGAACCAGTTCGCGAACGTGTAATTAGTAATTACACATAATCTGCAGTTAGATTGCGGGTGGTAATAACACGAAAAAGGGAGCTTTTATGCTCCCATTATTTTTCCGCTACTAGAATGTTTTCCTATCCGAGACTCTTTGAGACACGATCAATTAATTGCAACTGGCAGGTTATTACTCGCACCGGAAAATCCCCGAAGAGAATAATTCACTGTAATCTCATCAACATTCAAAGGTTTGAATTTGATATCGCCTGCGTTTCCTTTACGGAATGCGCTAAGTAAGCGCTTCATTCTCGTCGATCACGATAAAACAGGCGCGCTGATTACAGAGTATATAGAGCAGCTCTGCCTTCTATTCACCATCAATCGAAATTTTTATCGGTGCCTGAAGATCAACCAGAAGCGGAAGCGCTATCTGCATCAGGTAGGCATCTGAGTTTTTCTTTATTATCGACAGCATCGCAACAAGCTGACGATCCTGATTAAGAAGCCCCCGCTTCATCTCACAGCGTTTCACGCTGTTCTGGTCAACACACTCGATCTGCCAGTCTTTGAACGTTTCAGTGGTGGTTTTAACATCTGGCCCGCAAAAGGAAAGCTCTGGCTCTGCAGATTTTTTAATGTACCTTCACGTTTGGCTTCAGAACGGTTGGTCGCATAGAACGCTTCAGCGCCTTTTTGTTCAACATACCGGAAAAAGTCGATAGCTCCCGGCAATGCTGGAGCCGCTGCGGCATCAACCCGTTTTTGCGGAGTACTCCCCGAATGTGAAATCCCCTGTTCAATTAGCCAGGCTTCATACATGGCGTTGTTCAGGACCGTCTCGTCCACATCAACAACCACTGCGACCTTCGCCACATCAGGATGTTCTGCCATGTAGTCATCCAGTCCCATACGCGCTGAGTTATATAAGCGCCCTGTACTTTCCCGACACCTGAACCCTTAAAGTCGCCATCTCCAACTGATCATTGAGGTCCTTGAGGGTCCTGAACCGCTGCCTGAACGCAAATAGATACCCGTGTAAATGTTGTTGCGGCGAGAACGTTAAGATTTGGCATTTTTTATCCCTATAAACACCGAACAGGCAGGTACCCAGCATAAATAATAGGATCTACAGTGATTGTGCTCTAACCCTTTATCAACAACAATATAACCAAGAAATATTCCTGATAAGTAGTTCCATGCATTCAACTGCCTTATTACACATCAGGCTACACAAGGTGCGAGAAATACCCAGCTTCCAGTAACTGACCGATAGCATTTCTGAACATCTCTACATTAAGCGGCTTCGGCAGCACCATATCAGCACCTGCCTGCAGCAGATCTTCGCGCTGCGACCCGATGGTCGCTGCCGTAACGCCAATAATCACTCCGCTATAACCCTGATCACGCAGGTCACGTATCATTTCAACGCCCGATATCTGCGGCATAAAGTAGTCGGTTAGTATCAAATTGTAGCTTGGTTTAAACCGCTCCAGTCCCTGACGTCCATTCTCGGCAACCTGAACCTCGTTAACTAAATGAGACAATAGGCGCTGCTCCAGCATACGGAGCATTGGTTCATCCTCCACCAGCAACACTTTTAGCTTCGCCAACACCAGCTCCAACTGGCTTGGATTCAGTTCAGCCTCACTCTTCTGAGCGGCCTGATCTACTGCCATTAAGGGGACGCGAACCATAAACTCGCTACCCATACCTAAGCGGCTGCGACACTTGACCCGACCACCAATCTCTTCGATCCAGTTTTTGGTAATATACAGACCGAGACCTGTACCTGCCGCATTTGAATCCCCCCGTTTGCCCGCTTCAAATAGGTTATCGATCTGATCTTCAGGAATGCCTGTACCATTGTCACCAACCAACCATTCCAGATACTGCTTTCCATCTTCATCCAGATAGAGGTGTGACTGTAGCCAGACTCTGGTGCCCTGAGAGTGAAGACAGGCATTTTTCACCAGATTGGTAATCGCATGACGGACCCTGTAGGTATCTGTCGTGAACTGCTGATCGTTGAACTGCGCCGGTATCCGATTGTGTTGCTGATACTCCACTCCAGTAGCAGAAATACTCGCCGCCACACTGGCATCAACTGCCGTATTCATATCCTGAACGGTGAAGGCTTCTGGCCGAACTGGGCGTTTAAGTTCAGGATTAATTAGCAGGCTCATATCATCAATAGTACAAAGAAGATCATTGCTGATGCGCCTGATATCCCGGCGACTTTCGTGCCATTCATCAGCATCATGCTCTGCTGCCATCATTGAAATAGAAGCAACAGGCGTTCTCAACTCATGCGCTACCATGCCAAACAACTGATCACGTTTGCGCTCTGACTCCCTCAATTCATTCAGTAGCCTTTTAGCCTCTATCCGTGACGTAATATCCTGCTGCAATGAAAGGTAAGCAATAATTTCACCTTCACTGTTTTTAAGCGGACTGATATTCCATTCAACAATATATTCTGTCCCGTCTTTACGGTAGTTATAGGTCGAACCTATAAAGTATTCGCCAG
>JBFEXW010000231.1:0-3936 GCA_041562495.1 Marinobacterium sp.
GTGATCAGGCCTCAGCCGAGGAGGACTCCTTCTCTGAAGGTTTGCTCGACTGCCCTCACTACACAAGACCAGAGATTCTGGATGATATGCAGGTGCCGTCAGTACTGCTCAGCGGCAATCATGAACATATCAGACGCTGGCGTTTGAAACAGCAGTTGGGGCGAACCTGGGAAAGGCGACCCGATCTGCTGGAAAAGATCAATCTGAATCCGGAACAGCAGGCGTTGTTAGACGAATACATCTGCGAGGCTAAAGATAGCCAGCAGTTGAAAGGTTAGGAGCGAGCAATGAGCAACAAAAACACAATCATTCAGCAGATCGAAGCTGAACAGACTGGTAAGGAAGTACCAGTATTTGGTCCTGGCGACACTGTTGTCGTACAGGTTCGCGTAGTAGAAGGTAGCCGTAGCCGTCTGCAGGCATTTGAAGGCGTGGTGCTGGGCAAGCGTAACCGTGGACTGAACTCTGCGTTTACCGTACGTAAAATCTCTCACGGTGTGGGTGTTGAACGTACTTTCCAGACTTACAGCCCAGCTGTAGAAGCGATCGAAGTTAAACGTCGTGGTGACGTTCGTCAGGCTAAGCTTTACTACCTGCGTGAGCGTAGCGGTAAGTCTGCACGTATCAAAGAGAAGCTCAACTAAGTTTCTTTTTACTAAAAAAAAGCGACCTCAGGGTCGCTTTTTTTATATCTGATTAGCACTCATTTCAGTATCGGCTTAAACTCTCTGTCAGGACTTGATTAGGGATTAGCTATGCGTCTGATAAAGCGCCTCGTTGTTCTGCTTCTGTTGCTCGTGCTGCTTGTGGGTGGTGGCTATGGTTTCTACTGGTATCAGGTTAAGACCTATATCGATGACCAGATAGTAGCGCTATCGCCTCAGGTTGTGGTGACCTACGAGAAACTCTGGGTCGACCCCAGAGGAGAGATTCGGCTGGATCAGTTGAAACTGCTTCCTCGCGGGCAATCCGCTCAGATGCCGATACGCTCAATCAGTTTGAGAGGTGATGATCCTCTGTTCTTTATCGATGCCGCTGGTCGTTCAGATCGTGGTGAGTGGCCAGGTTTCATGGCATTGGCAGTCAATGGAATGAAACTGGATATAAGCGCTGCTCAAACGCAACAGGTCGATGATAATAATCTGGTTCAGACTGATATGAATGCACTGGCCTGTGGTGATGTGCGCCGTTTTACGCCTCAGGTACTTGGTGAGATGGGTGTTAAATCGACCGTTGTTGATCTGACGCTTACCGCAAAGATCGATAATGTTAAGGGTAATCTGGATCTGGGTCTGAATATGGATATGTCCGGCATAGGGTATGCTGAGTCTGACCTGCAACTGACCTATGCGGCGGGCTATCTGAAGCCTGCAACGGCGATGGCGGCAAATCCCCGTTTGGCCTATATGCGTGCCGCCTATCAGGACAATGGCTACTACGCTAAACGTGAAGGTTACTGCTCAGGTAAGGTGGGTGTTTCCGTCGAGGATTATCGTCGTTTGCATAAGGAAGCTGTCAATGCGTTACTGCAGAATATGGGGATGCGAGTTCCACCTGTTCTGCTGCAGGCTTATCAGGACGCTACCGAGCGAGGTGGCAGCGTTGAGCTTAAAATGCGTCCCGTTGGCGGACTTGGCGCTGAAGTGATGATGGGGTTGGAGAGTCCGAATGAGGTGATTGATCGCTTGGGTATGCGACTCATCGTAAACTCAAATCCAGTCGATATATCTAAGGTCAACTGGATGGATATGATGCCCAACCCTGAACGGGCTCTGGCTAAAGCTCCGGAACAACAGGCCGGCGTTAAACCTGAAGTTGCTGAGCAGGCTCCTGTCACTGATCCCACACTGCAACCGGACGGATCTGCATTGATGACCTCTAAATATTTGGGTATCAATGAGCACCAGAAACCTCCCGAAAAATCATTCAAATCAACGCGTTTTGAAGAGCTGTCAAACTATATTAATGCTGATGTGCGCATTCGAACTTACTATGGAAATCGTGTAGAGGGTCGTTTGGAGTCAGCAACGGCCGACGGTATCCGAGTTTTGCAGCGTGTCGATAAAGGGTTGGCGATCTATCCGGTAGAGCGATCCAAACTTGATGTTATTGAGGTGTTTCGCGAGTGACCGATAAACGGATCAGAGCAAGGAAGCCAGCATCCAAAGATCATCTGCTGATTCAGGACTATATCGAATCGCTCTGGATGGAGAAGGGGTTAAGTGAAAACACCCGTCTCTCCTATCAGCGGGATCTTAACCAGTTTGCCTGCTGGATCGAGGATCGACAAGCTGATCTGCTGGTGGTGAGTCAGCAGGATTTCGAGCGTTATCTGGAGTGGCGACTGAAACATAAGCTCAAAGGTAACTCGACGTCCCGTCAGCTCTCCTGTCTGCGGGGGTTCTACCGGTATCTGTTGCGGGATAACCTAATTCAGGTTGATCCAACGCTGAATATCAGTAATCCCAAGCCCGGCAGAGCTTTGCCCAAAACGTTGACTGAGGCTGATGTTGAGGCGCTACTGGAGGCGCCTGAGATTGATGATCCGCTGGCGGTAAGGGATCGGACGATGCTTGAGCTGCTTTATGGTTCAGGGCTGAGGATCTCAGAGCTGATTGGTCTGGAGCTGGCACAACTGCATCTGTCGGAGGGAGTGCTGCGTGTCGTCGGCAAGGGAGATAAAGAGCGCCTGGTACCTGTCAGTGAAAATTCAGTATTTTGGGTTACAAAGTATCTCAGGGAGAGTCGCCCGCTGCTTTTAGGTGTGGATAACCCGGAGGCGCTGTTTGTCAGTCAGCGGGGGCAGGCGATGACCCGGCAGGCTTTCTGGTACCGCGTTCGGCATTGGGCGAAGCAGGCGGGCATCGATAAACCGCTGTCACCGCATGTGTTGCGGCATGCATTTGCAACCCATCTGCTGAATCACGGTGCTGACCTGAGAGCGGTGCAGATGCTGCTTGGGCATGCAAACTTGTCGACAACGCAGATCTATACCCAGGTGGCAACACACCGATTGCAGCAGCTGCATGCGCGTTTTCATCCTCGTGGTTGACTGTCGGTGCGGTGCTGTCAAACTAGCTTTAAATTATTTTAGGTGAATGGTATGAAAACAGTTCTGGCCCTAGTTGGGCTGCTTGTTAGTTCAGTGGTCTGGGCTGCGCCTGAGGATGATATTCAGGCTAAATTGAGATCGCTCGATCCCAATATCCCAATTCTTTCGGTTGAGCCGATCGACCTCAAAGGTTTCTATGCGGTGTCTCTGTCTTCGGGTGAGGTGCTTTATGTGAATGAGACCGGGGACTACATCCTGTCAGGTAATCTTTTACATATTCGTGACGACGGTAAGTTGGAAAATCTGACTGAGGAGCGGATGAAGGCATATCGGGTCAATGAGATGAATAGCCTAGCTGACAGCGATATGGTGATCTATCCGGCAAAGGGTGAAACCAAAGCGCGTGTGCGGGTCTTCACCGATATTGATTGTCCCTACTGCCGCAAGCTGCATGAAGAGGTTCCTGCGCTTAATGAGATGGGTATAGAAGTGGCCTATGTTGCATTTCCACGTCGCGGTCCGGACACGCCAACAGGTGTTAACATGTCAGCTATCTGGTGTGCCGGAGATCAGGCCGCTAAGCGTGCCGCGATGGAGATCGGTATCTCAGGTAGTCAGGTGGCAGCAGCTACCTGTGATTCGCCTGTTGAAGGACAGTTCATGCTGGGGCAGCGCGTCGGTGTAACGGGGACGCCAGCGATTGTTCTGGCGGACGGCCGTCTGCTTCCTGGCTATATGCCAGCCGTAAAACTGAAGCAGCTACTCGAGCAGTGATCTGATTCCATTTGGCTATAAAAGAGGCGGGCGTTACGTAGAGTAGCGCCCGCCTTTTCGCTATAATACGGCACATTTTTTCGCCAGCGCCTTTCAGCGGGTGCAATTAA
>JBFEXW010000232.1:0-3911 GCA_041562495.1 Marinobacterium sp.
ACCAGTCAGCGATAATTAACTTGGGAATGGGGCGGCTCTGATACTGAAACTGCCCAAGCAGTTTTTCAATCGACAGCGGCAGACTGCTTTCCCCAAGACAGATCAGATCCACACCGGAAAGATCCTGACCTTTCGCAGCCTGCAACCAGGAGACAAAGTCGAAACAGTGCGAAGGGATATCAATAAACGCAGCCAGATGAGCCAGCCGCTCCCGGCGTTCAGTGTCGTCATCAATAATCAGAAGCGACCCAAGAGAGTTCATAGCAAAAGCCTGAAGTGACAATTTTCTGTCAAATCTACGAACTTTGATCCATTGAGTCAATAGATTGGCGGAAAACCTGATAAAAACATAGGGCGCAAAAAATGTAGGAATAAAATATTAGGGTCTGCCCCCAATTAAAGGCCGAGGGTTTTGTAGTAGGCGCCGATGCTGCGGCCTTGGGATTTAAGTTTGGAGGATTCGGTCAGGATCTGTTCCTGAACCTGCTGAAAAATCGATTGCAGTTCAGTAATCATGGTTCGAAGAGAATTGATCTGTTCTTCGAGGCTGACAACATCCTGTTCACTCAGAGAATCAAAAGGCAGGGCGCGAATTGCCGCGTCCTGCCTTTTAACTAAAGATTCCAGATTATCAAGATCCTCAGGCTTGCCTTCTGCCAGAACCGTTTTAATCTGGCGGTTGAGTTCAGTCACTACCTGAAACTGACTCAACCAAGCCGATTTAGCATCCCGATTTTCAGAATCCAAGAGCTTATCCAGTCTCGATTAAGAGTGGGTATTATGATGCTCTACAGGGATCTCGTCCCAACCCGCCTTCACCTCAAGAATCAGGCTGGCAACCTCATTGAGTTTATCGACAGAGGATTCAATATTTGCCTGAAGCAGGGTTTCATACATATAGGTATAGAGGCGATCCAGATTCTGGGAAACCTCGTTATTTTCGATATCGGCCAAAGCGGTCTGCAATGCCGTGATAATCGTAATCGCTTTACCAATGTTATTACCCTTACCAGCAATATCACCCTGTTCGATAGCGCCCTTGGCCTGAGCGATGCGCTCAAGCGCTCCATTAAGCAGCATCACGATCTGCTGATGAGGCGAGGCTGTTGCAGATGATGCATCAACATTGACGCTTTTGTACTGATTAAGTGCACGGGTACGGTTCATAAGGTTACCTAAAATTTATTTCTTACTGGTGCTAACCACACCTGGCAGCGTCGCCAACGTTGATTCCAGCCAGCTACCTGTCTGATTCAAGCTATAGACCAAAGCATCCATAGCATTATATTGAGAGTATAAACGCGCTTCCAACTGAGTCATACGAAGATCCAGATTATCGCGCTGCTCGGTGATTGAGTCGAGCCGAGCATTGATTGAATCGGTACGGCCAGAAAAAGAACCGTTGTAAGCCAGATAGGTATTCACTAGGGCATCTATCTTCGGTGCCAATCCTGTATCTGTCGCGGTAAACATCGACTGCACACCCTGATAATCATTAGCAAGGGCGTTGGTCAGCTTGGTACTGTCAACCTTCAACGAGCCGTCACTTTGAGTCGTAATCCCCAAAGAAGCTAAAGAGGTATAACTACTGCCTGAGTTTTCAACTGCACTGGTCAGCATATTACGCAACTGACGCTCCAGCCCATTAGCAAGTGAATCGCCGAACAGCGCACCAGACCGCTGTGTCGCTGAATCATAAGCGGTCAGATCATTAATCGTTGAGATCAGTTCGTTGTAACCATCAACCAGCTTGTTAATCTGCGTTTTAAGCTGGTTATTGCTGACCGACACCGTCATCGTCACGGGATCACCCGCATTGGTATCTTTCAGTGTAATGGTCGAACCAGGGATAATATCTTCCAGCGTATTGGTTGCGCTGGTCATTGACTGACCATCTATGGCAAAAACCGCGTCGGCTGCGGCAGTGACCTGATCATAGAATCCAGCCACATCACCATTCACATCGGGCGTTGCTGTGCCGGAGTTATAGTCATAGATATCCAGATCACCGCTGGTACTGGTACCGGTAATCGTCAGACCGCTGTCTGCGCCAGTGTCATCTGTGTTAAACACCAGACGTTCATTACCATTTACGTTGATGATGGTCGCGGTAACGCCGATATTATCGGATGCGTTATTGATCGCATCACGTACATCCTGAATCGTTGCATTATTATTACTGCTTAGCGTCACCGTAAAACTACCGGACGCATTGGCAAACTCCAGCGTACCTTCGCTCACCACGTAATCCTGCTGGGTTACCAGCTTCTGAGCAGATGCCAGACTGGTCACTTCCAGAGAATAGCTGCCCGCAGCAGCTTCGTTAGTGACGCTCAGGTTTGCAATACTGGTATCGGTAATACTGGCTGTTCGGGCAGAAAGGGCTTCAGAGTCCTTCAGACCGGACAAACTGCTCTGAAAGGTTGAAAGCGCCCCTTTCAGCAACCCTACGGCGGAAAGCTCGGACTGCAGGGCCGCTTCTTTACTATCCAGGCGAGAGACAGTCGGCGCTCTTTCAGCTTCCACCAGGCTAGATACCAGATTATTGATATCGATACCTGAGCCCAGACCTGTAGAGGATACTGATGCCATTTTCTATCTCTCCTGTTTGCTGACGATCACTTAGATCAGGCTTTCTCGCTGAACAGCAGGCTCTGCATCTCTGCCACATGCTCGGTCAGCTTAATAAAATCCTCACTGGGGATCTGCCTGATCAGCGTATCGTTCGACTTATCCATCACCTTGATGATGGTCTGCCCACCGCGATCATCCACTGAAAAGTTTAATGACCGCTGAAACTGTCCCATAAAGTCGTTAATCGCGGCGACCGCCTGTTTAATCGACTCTACGGTATCCTGATTAATCTTAGCAACCGCTTCTTTATCAATCTCGACCCTAGGCATCTGCACCATATCAGACTGCGCCTGCTGGGTTTGCGATGCCGAAGCTTGCTGAGGATTGACACTTTTAGGGGGTGCCATCGTAGAAACAACGTTGATTTCGTTTGACATGGTTTCTGTCCTCTTTAACTAAAAAGGGCGGGCCAAGCCCGCCCCTCTCTAGCTTCTCTCTAAGCTTACTGTAGCAGAGACAGTACGCTCTGTGGCAGCGTATTTGCCTGAGCCAGCATCGCAGTACCCGCCTGCTGCAGGATCTGGTTACGAGTCAGGTTAGCCGTTTCTGCCGCGAAGTCAGTATCCTGAATTCGTGAGCGGGCTGCTGACGCATTCTCAACCACGTTCTGCAGGTTGCTGATAGTCGACTGGAAGCGGTTCTGAATCGCACCCAGTGAAGCGCGAGTTGTATCCACCTCTTTCAATGCCGCATCGATAGTCGAGATTGCAGCTGTTGCGCCATCAATTGTAGTAATATCGATTTTCTCTACTGAAGCAGATGCGTTGGCACCCTCAGCAACACCTGTAGCAGTCGCACCGGTGGTGAAGCCCAAGTTAGTGACACCCGCAGTATTACCAGTAGTCTCAGTCACGGTCACATTTGCCGTTGAGCCGGTAGCTGTAGATACGAAAGACAACTTGCCCTGATCAATGGTAGCGCGCACATTCCCAGATAATGTTGAGTTAGCAGCAATCTGTTGGTTGATATTGTCAGCTAGCGCTTCAATTGTAGTATAAGTACTGGAATCAATAGTCAGCGTCTGAGCGGCACCTCCACCCACTGCCAGATTAAATTGGTTATTACCAGTTAGCCCTGCAGCAATACCATCGTCAGTGAGTGATGTCCCCATAACGCTAGCCGCACCAGTACCGGAAACAGTCAGAGTTTCACCTCCGAAGGTTCCTGTCTGCGTCATGGTGATATATCCTGTGCTGTTATCACCAGTTACTGACAGGTTAGAAACATTCGATAACTGACCAGAAATGTAATTAGCCAAATCACTTGCCGAACCGAAC